>JAGRDU010000161.1 GCA_020446905.1 Paracoccaceae bacterium
GGCCCGCGCCATCTTCGAGGCGACGGTCGAGGCCTCGCGCCGCGGTGCGGTAGTCGTGCCCGAGGTGATGGTCCCGCTCGTGTCCGCGAAGCGTGAGGTGGAGCTGGTCAAGACCCGGATCGACGCGGTCGCCGCCGCCGTCCGTACCGCGACAGGCGCCGACTTCACCTATCGCTACGGCGTCATGGTCGAGACCCCGCGCGCGGCGCTCCGGGCCGGGGAGATCGCGCAGCATGCCGCCTTCCTGTCATTCGGCACGAACGACCTGACCCAGATGACCTACGGCCTCTCGCGCGACGATGCGGGCCGGTTCATGAGCGATTATGTGCAACAGGGCGTCTTCCCCGAAGACCCGTTTCACGTGCTGGACGAGGACGGCGTCGGCGAACTCTTGCTCATTGGAAGCGAGCGCGGGCGCAAAATCCGACAGGATTTGACGCTTTCGGTCTGCGGTGAACATGGCGGCAACCCGGCCTCTATCGCATTTTGTCGCAGGTTGGGGCTTAATTACGTCTCCTGCTCCCCCTTCCGGGTCCCTGTTGCACGGCTCGCTGCGGCGCAGCTAGCCCTGCGCGACCCTCGCTGCAGCGCAGAATAAACTGTGATCGCAGGCGGTTAGCCCGCCGTGGAAACAGTCCGGATGGGCCGCGCGGGATCGCTCGGCAGGGAATCGCCGATTTTTCGGGCATTTTGCTGTTGCAGAAATGTCACGAGGGTGGACTGCGGGAGGCCGTTCCTGTATGCGGTCTGGGTCAAAGCCTTGGGGGGCTGCGGCTCGACGAAGCAATTCGGGAAAGAAAAATGTCAGTGCTGAAGTGCTGGACCGGGAGCATGGTCATGCTCCTAGGCCTCGCCGGAGGCTTGCATGCCGAGATGACGGTGAGCCAGTCTAACGACCCGACGGCCGCGATCAGTATGAACCTGAGCGCGCTCCTCGGACAGGAAAAGGCGGCGCTGGGCGCCGTGAGCGGGTCGCAGCTGACCTCGCTCGTGACACCTCCGGCGGTGACCGCCAAGCGGTCGAAATCCACCGGAAAGATGGGCTACGACGCGGCCTGGCTGGCGTCGCAGCCGGCTCCGAAGGCGGGCCCTGAGCTTGAATGCCTCGCCTCTGCGATCTATTTCGAGGCGCGCGGCGAAGGCATCAAGGGACAGGCGGCGGTGGCCGAGGTGATCCTGAACCGCGTTGACAGCGCGCAGTTCCCGCGCTCGATCTGCGGCGTGGTGCACCAGTCGAACGGTCGTGGATGCCAGTTCTCCTATGTGTGCGACGGACGTGCCGACCGCATCCGCGATCGCGGCGCCTGGGTCGTCGCAACCAGGATCGCTTCGGCCCTGATGGACGGCGCGCCGCGTGCGCTCACCTCCGGGGCGACCTACTTCCACACGCCCGCCGTGCGCCCCTCCTGGTCGCGCCGGTTCGAGAGGACGGCGCAGATCGGACGCCACATCTTCTACCGCGCCCCGATCCAGACGGCGATGAACTGACGCCGCTGGCGCTTTCCCGAATGCCGCCTTCCGGCTTTCGTCCAGAGGGCGCGCCGCTATGATGGGACGTCGCCGCGACAAGCGCGTCCCATGAGATCCGGCCATGACTGAAGACACCAGCCTTGCCTTCGCGCCGCTCGAGGCGCGTGCGGCGGCCCTTGGCGGCCCGAACCCGCCCGATCGCCTGAGCCTGCGCGATCACATCGTCGAGGCCGAGATCGGCGCGTTCCAGGAAGAGCGCGGCGCGCGGCAGCGGCTGCGGGTCAGCGTGGTGGTCGACCTGCTGCCCCGCGACGACGCGGGCGACGACGTGGACCGCATCCTCTCCTACGACCGGCTGACCGAGGCGGTCGAGACGGCGCTTTCGGCCGAGCGCCTGAATCTCGTCGAGACGCTGGCCGAGCGGATTGCCGAGCGTCTGCTGACCCGCCCGCAGGTGGCGCGGGTCTTTGTCCGGATCGAGAAGCTCGACCGTGGCCCCGGGGCGCTCGGCATAGAGATCGTGCGCGCCCGCCACGACAGCGCGGCCCCCGGCGAGCAACGGGATGCCGGCGCGCCGGTGGTCCATCTTGCCGCGCCCGACGCACCGCCCGCAACGCTGGCGGGAATTCCCGGCCCGGCGGTGATTGTTCCGGCTGGCCCGCTTGCCCCGCTGCCCGGTGTCTTCCACGAGGGGGCCGCGCTGAGAATCGCGCTTCTCGCCCTCGAGCAGGCGGCGTGGGCAATGCAGGCGGCGGCGCCGGCGCTGAACGTTGTCGCCTCGCGGACGGAGATGGACTGGGCGCTGGCACAGGGGCGCACCGTGCTCTGGGCGCCGTCCAAGCTTGTCCTCGACACGCCCGGCGCGCCCCGGACCGGCGACCCCGGGGCGTTGGCCAGCTGGCTTGCCGAAGAGCTTGGGGCCGGCGCGCTTCATCTTCACGGCACTGTTGCAAACCCGGCCGATTGCCGCGTGCCGGTCCGCCGGGCATAAGAGCCGGCTTGCCAAGCCCTCGGGGCCGCGCCAGAAGCGGGCACATGATCTATTACCGTCCCGTTGTCATGACCGATCCGGCCGCGCGCCCCGCGGGGGCATTGACGCTTGCCGGCGGCTGGTGCTGGTTCGAGCGGCTCGAACGGATCGAGCGGGGCTGCGGACGCCGGATCGTGGCGCCGGACGAGGTTCCGGAGGACGTGATCGACCGTCTCACCCGCCCACGCGCGGCGATTGCGGGCATCGCGATGGACGCGCCGCGCCTCATGGGCATTCTCAACGTCACGCCGGACAGTTTCTCCGACGGCGGGCGCTATCTCGATCCGGGCGCGGCGCTCGAAAGGGCGCGCGCCATGGCCGGGGCGGGCGCGGATTTCATCGACATCGGCGGCGAGAGCACCCGGCCTGGCGCCGAGACGGTGCCAGATGCCGATGAGACCGCCCGCACGCAGCCCGTCATCGCGGCACTGAGGCAGGGCGGACTGCCGGCGCCCGTGTCCATCGACACCCGCAAGGCCGCCGTTGCGGGGGCCGCGCTGGACGCCGGGGCCGCAATGGTCAACGACGTCTCTGCGCTCGCGCACGATCCGGCGCTGGCCGGTCTGGTCGCCGGGCGTGGCGTCCCGGTCTGCTTGATGCATGCGCAGGGCGATCCGAAGACCATGCAGCAGGACCCGCGCTACGACGATGTGCTGCTTGACGTCTATGACCACCTCGCCGCTCGGATCGCGGCGGCCGAGGCGGCCGGGATCGCGTGGGGCCGGATCGTGGTCGATCCCGGCATCGGTTTCGGCAAGACCGCCGCGCATAACCTCGCGCTTCTGCGCGGGCTGTCGCTGTTTCACGGGCTAGGCTGCCCGATCCTCCTCGGCGCCTCGCGCAAGCGCTTCATCGGTCTCATCGGTGGCGGCGCGGCCGAGACGCAGGCGGACCTTCGCGGGCCTGGGACGGTCGCAGTGACACTTGGCGCCCTCGCGCAGGGGGTGCAGATCCACCGCGTCCATGATATTGTCGAGATAAAACAGGCGCTTCGCCTCTGGCAGGCGGTGACGTTCGGAGAGAAGGCATGAGCAGGAAACTATTTGGAACTGACGGCGTGCGCGGCACCGCCAACACCCATCCCATGACCGCCGAGATGGCGCTGCGCCTTGGCGCGGCGGCGGGGCGGTTCTTCCGAACCGACGGGCGGAACGGCCACCGCGTCGTCATCGGCAAGGACACGCGCCTGTCGGGCTACATGCTGGAAAACGCGCTGACGGCTGGCCTCACCTCGACCGGCATGAACGTTCTTCTCCTCGGCCCGGTGCCGACGCCCGCGGTGGGGTTCCTGACGCGGTCGATGCGCGCCGATCTTGGCATCATGATCTCGGCCAGCCATAACCCTGCCCATGACAACGGCATCAAGTTCTTCGGCCCCGACGGCTTCAAGCTGTCGGATGAAGCCGAGGCCGAGATCGAGCGCATCATTGCGGGCGCGATCGAACCCGCGCAGCCGCAGAACATCGGCCGGGCCAAGCGGATCGACGACGGCCGGGGGCGCTATGTCGAATACGCCAAGACGACCTTTCCGGCGCGCGGCCAGCTTTCCGGCCTGAAGGTCGTCATCGACTGCGCCAACGGCGCCGCCTACCGCGCCGCGCCCGAGGTTCTGTGGGAACTTGGCGCCGAGGTGATCGAGATCGGGGTCAGCCCGAACGGCCACAACATCAACGACAGATGCGGCTCGACTTACACGCAGACCGCTGCCGAGGCCGTGGTGGCGCATGGCGCCGACCTCGGCATTGCGCTCGACGGCGACGCCGACCGGGTGATGATCCTCGACGAGACGGGCCGCGTCGCGGACGGCGACCAGATCATGGCGCTTTTCGCCGCGCGCTGGGCCGGGGCCGGGATGCTGAAGGGCGGCGCGCTCGTCGCGACGGTGATGTCGAACCTCGGGCTCGAGCGGTTCCTGGGCGGGAAGGGGCTGCGGCTCGAGCGTACCGCCGTCGGCGACCGCTATGTGGTCGAGCGGATGCGCGAGGGCGGTTACAACCTTGGCGGTGAGCAATCCGGCCATATCGTGATGACCGACTACGCCACCACCGGCGACGGGCTGATCGCGGGCCTCCAGTTCATGGCGGCGATGGCCGAGACGGGCCGCAGGGCCTCGGAACTGGTGCGCCAGTTCGAGACTGTGCCGCAGATGTTGAAGAATGTCAGGTATCAGGCGGGGCAGGAGCCTTTGAGCGCTGAAAATGTCCGAAAAGCGATAGCAGAGGCCGAGGCGCGGCTGACCGGATCGGGCCGTCTCCTGATCCGCAAGTCCGGGACGGAACCCCTGATCCGCGTGATGGCGGAATGCGAGGACGCGGGCACGCTCGAGGCCACGGTCGAGGGCGTGGTCGCGGCGATCGAAGCCGCGACAGCGGCCTAGGCCGCCCTACGCCGCCTCGGTCTCGGGCGGCAGTTCGCCCGCGCGCACCATTTCGGCAAACCGGCCACCCCTCGCCAGAAGCTCGGCGTAGCGGCCGCGTTCGACGATGCGGCCGCGCTCGAAGACGAGGATCTGGTCGGCATGGGCGATGGTCGACAGCCGGTGCGCGATAACGAAGGTCGTGCGCCCCTTGCGCAGCACCTCGACCGCCCGTTTGATCCGCGCCTCGGTGGCGGGGTCGAGCGCCGAGGTCGCTTCATCGAGCAGCAGAAGCGGCGCATCCTTGAGGATCGCGCGGGCAAGCGCGATGCGCTGGCGCTCTCCGCCCGAGAGCGAGGCGCCGCGCTCGCCGATGCGGAAGCCGTAGCCCCCGGGCTTTTCGACGATGAAGTCATGCGCCTCGGCCCTTAGCGCGGCCGCCTCGATCTCGGCCTCGCTCGCGTCGATCCGGCCCAGCGCGATATTCTCGGCGATGGAGCGGTTGAGAAGCCCCGCCTCCTGAAACACGACGGCCTGCGCGCCGCGCAGCGAGGCAGCGGTGATGTCCGAGATGTCGTGCCCGTCGATGGTGATGCGCCCCGCGTCGGGCCGCCTCAGACGCTGGAGAAGCGCGAGCGTCGTCGACTTGCCCGAACCGGTCGCGCCGACCAGCGCCACGGTCTGCCCCGCGGCCACGGCAAAGTCGAGCGCCTCGACCCCCTGCGCCGCGCCCGGATAGCGGAACGACACGCCCTCGAACCGCACCTCGCCCTTCAGGGGCGCGGGCAGGGGGCGGGCGCCCGGCAGGTCGGGGTCTGCCGCGCCGGCGTCCACCAGTTCGAAATAGTCGCCAAGGACCGCCGCCTCGCGCACCACGCCCGACACGAAGCCGGACAGCCGGTCGAGCTGCCCGATCACCATGCCCGCGAAGGCACCGAAGGCGACGATCTCGCCAAGCGTGATCTCGCCCCGCGCCGAAAGCCAGGCGCCGACCGAAAAGATCGCGACCATGGCCAGCGTTGCCGCCGCGCGCGTCAGGACGGAAAGCAGCCCCCACCAGGTCAGCACCGGCGTCTGCGCCGTCAGGTAGTCGCGCATGACGCCGTCGAGCGCGGCAAGTTCGCTGCCGATGCGGCCGTAGCTTTGCACCACGGTGACGTTGCCGATGACGTCACCGACCCGGCCATGAAGTCGCCCCGCCTCGGTCTCGACCGCCCGCTGGCCGGCGCGGGTGCGGCGGATCACGAGCGTGTTGAGCACGAGATAGACGGCGCCGAGCAGGATCAGGATCGCGCCCATCCGGACGTCCATCCCGATCGCCGCCGGGATGAGGAGGACAAGGCTGACGACCGAGGCGAGATGCTCGCGCAACATGCCAAGCCAGAGCCCGAAGAGTGCGCCCGCGCCCGCCGTGATGGACCGGAGGACCGCGCCGGTGCCGCGCTCGGCATGCCAGGCGGGTGGCAGCGCCAGCGCCGAGGCGAGTGCCTGCGCCATGGCGCCAAGCCGCGCGCGATGGGCAAGCCGGTCGGCGGCGACCGCGGTCAGCGCCGAGGCGGCGATCCCGGCCAGCCCGAAAAGCGCCCAGAGGCCGATCACCCTGTAAGCGTCCGTGCCCTGCGACAGGGCGTCGATGACGCGGCCGAAGAGGATCGGCTCGGCCAGCCTGACAACCGCCAGCGCGACCCCGGCGAGCGTCAGCCAGAGCGCGCCGGGCTGAGCGTAAAGAAGGGCAAGCGCGCGGCGATAGAGGGTCAGGGCGGACAAGTGCGGTCCTCCGATCCGGATCGCGCGGGCGCGCGCGAGGCGTCTGCGGAACCCGCAGGCCCCACGATCTAGGAACGGGCGGCGCGTGCGGAAAGGGGCAAAACCGGCCCGGTTTTCCCCCGCACCCGGCGTCATGCTGGCGCCGCGGCGGAACCGCCGCTAGCCTCTCTGCGGGTGCCGGATGCGGAGGAGACCATGGCGGCGCGAGACCTGTCGGAGTTTTTTGCGGCGCAGGCGGCCCTCGTGCCCGCACGCCGGGCGTCCTTCGGGCGTGCGGAGCGCCTCGCCGCGCTCGAAGCACTGCGCGGGGCGGTCGAGGGCGCGCGCGGCGAGATCACCGCCGCGCTCGAATCCGATTTCGGCAAGCACCCGGTCGAGACGCTGCTGTCGGAAATCCTGCCCGTCCTCTCCGAGATCGCCCATGCGCGCCGGCATCTGCGGCGCTGGATGCGCCCCCGCCGCGTCGCGCCGTCGCTCGCGATGCTCGGCAGCCGCGCGCGGATCGTGCCGCAGCCGAAAGGCGTCGCGCTGGTGATCGCGCCTTGGAACTATCCATTCTCGCTCGCCCTCGGCCCGCTTGTCTCGGCGCTGGCGGCGGGCTGCTCGGTCATCGTCAAGCCCTCCGAACAGACGCCGGTGACCTCGGCGTTGATCGCGCGGCTGATCGGCGCGACCTTCCCGCCGGATCTTGTCGCGGTTGCCGAGGGCGGCGCCGATGTCTCGACCGGGCTTCTGAGCCTACCTTTCGACCACATCTTCTTCACCGGCAGCCCTGCCGTGGGCCGCATCGTCATGGCGGCGGCGGCCAAACACCTGACCCCGGTCACGCTGGAGCTGGGCGGCAAGTCCCCGGTGATCCTCGGGACGGATTCGGACCTTGCCGGGGCCGCGCGCTGGATCGCCTGGGGGCGGTTCTTCAACGCCGGTCAGACCTGCGTCGCGCCGGATCATGTCTATGTCCCCGCCGGGATCGCGGAGGCATTCGCCGACCGCCTGAAGGAAGAAGTCGCGCGGATGTGGTCCGCCCCGGACGCGCTGGCGAAGATCGTGAGCGACCGGCACTGGCGGCGCGTCAAGGGACTGATCGACGACGCCAGGGCCATGGGCGCGACGGTGGTGACGGGCGGGCAGGGCGATGCCGCCAGTCGCAGCCTTGCGCCGACGATCCTGACCGGCACGACCGGCGACATGGAGGTCACGCGCGAAGAGATCTTCGGCCCAGTCCTGCCGCTCATCCCCTATGACGACCTCGGCGCGGTCATTGCCGGCATCAACGCGGGGCCCCGTCCGCTCGCGCTCTATGTCTTCGGCGGGCAGGCGCTTGCCGACAGGGTGATGCGGGAAACATCTTCCGGGTCGGTCGGCGTGAACCTGACCCTCCTGACCTTCGCCCACGCCAACCTGCCCTTCGGAGGCATCGGCAATTCCGGCCTCGGCGCCGGACATGGCGAGGCGGGGTTCCGCGCGTTCAGCCACGACAAGCCGGTGCTGACCAACCGCTTCCTTGCCATGCCGATGCTGTTCCCGCCCTATGGGGCGAGGGTGAAGCGGCTGGCCGCGCTCGTCACGCGCCTGTCCGGCTGACAAGAAAAAGGCCGGGGCGTGGACCCCGGCCTTCCTGTCTTGCGCGGCGCGGGATCAGTTCCGCGACTTGTCGACCATCTTGCCCTTGGAGATCCAGGGCATCATGGCGCGCAGC
>JAGRDU010000162.1:0-370 GCA_020446905.1 Paracoccaceae bacterium
ACACCAACCGCCCGGCGGCGATGGAGCAGCTCGCAATCCTCGGCACCCAGATCGGGGTGGACACGCTGCCGATCGTGAAGGGCGAAAGCGCGGTGCAGATCGCCAAGCGGGCCAAACAGCAGGCGACGCTCGGCGGCTATGACGTCTACATGCTCGACACCGCCGGGCGCCTCCATATCGACGAAGTCCTGATGGACGAGGTGCAGGCGGTCCGCGACGTCGCCAATCCGCGCGAGACGCTGCTGGTTGTCGACGGCCTGACCGGCCAGGACGCGGTCAACGTCGCGACCGAGTTCGACGAGAAGGTCGGCGTCACCGGTGTCGTCCTGACCAGGATGGACGGCGACGGGCGCGGCGGCGCGGCGCTTTC
>JAGRDU010000162.1:384-19749 GCA_020446905.1 Paracoccaceae bacterium
GCAAGCCGATCCGCTTCGTCGGCCTCGGCGAGAAGATGGACGCGCTCGAGACGTTCGAGCCGGAGCGCATCGCGGGCCGGATCCTCGGCATGGGCGACATCGTGGCGCTGGTCGAAAAGGCGCAGGCGACGCTCGAGGCCGAGCAGGCCGAGCGGATGATGAAGAGGTTCCAGAAGGGCCTTTTCAACATGAACGACCTCAAGGGCCAGCTTGAACAAATGCTCAAGATGGGCGGGATGCAGGGCCTCATGGGCATGATGCCCGGCATGGGGAAACTGTCGAAACAGATGGACGAGGCCGGCTTTGACGATTCGGTCCTCCGCCGCCAGATCGCCCTCATCAACTCGATGACAAAGAAGGAACGCGCGAACCCCGACCTGCTGCAGGCCAGCCGCAAGAAGCGCATCGCGGGCGGTGCCGGCCTTGATGTGTCCGAGCTGAACAAGCTTCTGAAGATGCACCGCCAGATGGCGGACATGATGAAGAAGATGGGCAAGGGCGGGATGCTGAAGCAGGCCATGAAGGGCATGTTCGGCAAGGGCGGCATGCCCGATCCCTCGAAGATGGGGCCGGCCGAACTGGAGGCCATGTCGAAAGGCATGCAGGAGGGCATGGCCGGCGGCAAGATGCCGGGCGGTCTTCCCGGCCTCGGCAAGGGAGGACTGGGCGGCCTGGGCCTGCCGGGCGGACTTTCGGGCCTTGGCGGTTTCGGGAAGAAGAAGTGACCATTCCCACCCTCCATACCGCGCGGCTGACGCTTCGCGCCCCGAAGCTCTCGGATTTCGAGCATTGGGCGCCGTTCTTCGCGTCGGACCGCTCGTGGGTGGAGCGTGGCCCCCTGGACCGGGTGGAGGCCTATCGCACCTGGGCGGCGGACGTGGCGCTCTGGACTCTGCGCGGCTATGGGCCCTTCGGTCTCGATGACCGCGTAACCGGCGCCTATCTCGGCGAGGTCGGCATCTACCAGCCCGAGGGCTATCCGGAGGCCGAGCTTGGCTGGTTCGTCACCCCGGAGGCCGAGGGCAAGGGCTATGCGGCCGAGGCTGCCCGCGCGGTGATGGTCTGGATCCGTACCACGTTCGGCTGGGACCGGCTCGTCTCCATCATCGACCCCGCCAACGACCGCTCCATCGCGCTCGGCCTTCGGCTCGGCGGCATTATCGACCCCACGCTTCCCGGGATCGACCCCGGCGACGTGGTGATCCGGCATGATCTCACTGGAGCGGCCGCATGACCCCGATCCTCGCCAACACCCCGGTGATCGAGACCGGGCGCCTGGTGCTGCGCGCGCCCGACCGGCACGACTGGCCGCATTTCAACGCCTTCCTCGCCAGCCCCCGCGCCGACTTCATCCGCTCCTCCGACTATGCCGAACCCTTGGCCTGGCGCGCCTTCGGCCATGTTATCGGCCATTGGGTGATGCGCGGGTTCGGCTCGTTCATCTTTACCCGCAAGGGCGACGACACCGCGCTTGGCATGGTGGGGCCCTGGTTCCCGGCGGGATGGCCCGAGCGCGAGCTGGGCTGGACGGTCTGGTCGGACGCGGCCGAGGGCAAGGGCTATGCGTTCGAGGCGGCGGCGGCCGCGCGCGACCATGCCTTTGGCGCGCTCGGCTGGGAGACCGCGGTCAGCTACATCGACCCGGACAACATCCGTTCCGTCGCGCTGGCCGAACGGCTTGGGGCACGGCACGACCCCGAGGCGCGCGGCCCGGGCGAGAACAGCTGCCTCGTCTACCGCCACCCGCGACCCGAGGCGCACACATGACCGCTCCCTGGCAACGCCCTTCGACCGGTGCCTCGGCCGCGCTCGCCGCGCGCTTCGCCTCGCTGGTGCCGACCATCGACACGGCGCGGCTGCGCCTGCGCGCGCCGGGGATCGAGGATTTCCCGATCTACGCCCGTTTCATGTTCGATGAGCCCGGCGCCAGCGCGGGCAAGGCCGATCTTGACGAGGCTGCCTGGCTCGACTTCTGCCAGCTTGTCGCGGGCTGGAACCTGCGCGGCTTCGGATCGTGGACGGTCGAGTCGCGCGCAGACGGGACCCCGGTCGGCGCCATCGTCATCAACCACGAACACGGCGACCCTGAAGTCGAGATCGGCTGGGTGCTGACGCCCGAGGGCGAGGGTCAAGGCTACGCGACCGAGGCGGCTTCCCGCGCGCTCGACTATGCCTTCGGACCGATGGGATTCGCGACGCTCGTCAGTTACATCGACCATGCGAACGAAGGCTCGATGGCCGTCGCCCGGCGCCTCGGTGCCCGCCGCGATCCGAAGGCCGAGGCCGAGATGGAGCACGCCTGTTTCGTCTTCCGCCACACCCGCGAGGCGCGCGCATGAGCCCTGCCCGTCCGCACATCCACCGCCACCCTTCCGCGCGGTCCGTAGCTACGGAAAAACTACGCGGGTCCTACGCGGGTCCTACGCGGTTACCACGCCCGAATTCCCTGATCCGGAGGCCCGCATGACCGACACCGCCACCCGCGCTGCCGCGCTCTTGAAAGAGCACCGCGAGTCGATCGACCGGCTGGACGCGATCCTCGTCTTCACGCTGGCCGAGCGGTTCAAGCACACCCAGTCGGTGGGCCGGCTGAAGGCCGAGAACGACCTGCCGCCCTCGGACCCGGCGCGCGAGGCGGCGCAGATCGCGCGGCTCGAGATGCTTGCCGAGGCGGCCGACCTCGACCCGGTTTTCGCCAAGAAATTCCTGACCTTCGTGATCTCGGAAGTCATCAGGCATCACGAGAGATTGCAGAAATAACCAAGGAATAACAGGCAGCTGCCTGTTTCAAAGCCAAGATAGGAGAAACTGACCATGGCTATGAAGATCCGTCTCGCCCGCGGGGGCTCGAAAAAGCGCCCGTTCTACTCGATCGTCGCCGCCGACAGCCGCATGCCGCGCGACGGCCGCTTCCTCGAGAAGCTCGGGACCTACAATCCCCTGCTGCCCAAGGACAGCGAGGACCGCGTCAAGATGAACATCGAGCGCGTGCAGCACTGGCTCGCCCAGGGCGCCCAGCCGACCGACCGTATCGCCCGCATGCTCGAAGCCGCCGGCGTTCGCGAGAAAGCCAAGCGCGCCAACATGAAGAAGGCCGAGCCGGGCGACAAGGCCAAGAAGCGCGCCGAGGAGAAGGCCGCGAAGTCGGCCAAGGCGAGCGAAGCCGCGGCGGCACCCGCCGAAGCCCCGGTCGAGGAAGCTGCGGCCGAGTAAGCCGCTGAAGCGCCATGTTTTTCGTCTTCTTTCTGCGCCGGATCGTTACCGTCTCGCTATGCGCGGGGGCATTCCTTCTGGGCATGAAGACGGAACGCATGATCGAACCGAAACCGGCCGCCGCGCCCGTGGCGGCCGACTGTCCGGAGCCCGCCGATGGCTGAGGGCCGCGTCTGCGTCGGGTCCATCGCCGGCGCCTTCGGCGTGCGCGGCGAGGTGCGGCTGAAAAGCTATTGCGCGCAGCCCGAGGCGATTGCGGCCTATGCCCCGCTCTATACCGCGGACGGGTCGCACAGCTTCACTGTCCGGATCACGCGCACCATCCCGAACGGCTTCGCGGCGCGGCTCTCCGGCATCGCGACCAAGGAAGAGGCGGATGCCCTGCGGGGCGCCGACCTTTACGCCGACCGCGACCGGCTGCCGAACCTGCCGGACGACGAGTTCTACCATGCCGACCTGATCGGCCTTCCTGTCTTCGATACCGGCGGTGGCGCCCTTGGCACTGTCCGGGCGGTCTACAATCACGGTGCGGGCGACATCCTCGAGGTCTTCGTGCCCGGCCGGCGGACGGCGCTGCTCTTGCCGTTCACGCGGGCCGTCGTGCCCACGATCGACCTGACCGCCGGACGCATCGTCGCCGACCCGCCCGAGGAAAGCGAGGCGCGGGAATGAGCGAGACACCGAAGTCGCACGGGCGGCTCTCCATCTCGGCCTCGCTGCAGCCGCGCGACCTGATGGGCGGTCCGGGGCGGGTCAAGGGCGCCTGGATGGCCCGCATCATCACGCTCTTCCCCGAGGCGTTTCCCGGCACGCTTGGCCTGTCGCTGACGGGCAAGGCGCTGGATCAGGGTCTTTGGGCTTTGCAGACCATCGACCTCAGGCCCTTCGGAATCGGCAAGCACCGGAACGTCGACGACACCCCCGCCGGAGGCGGCGCCGGCATGGTGCTGCGCGCCGACGTGGTGGCCAAGGCGCTGGATCAGGCCGCCATCGGCACGCCGCGCGAGCGGTCGCGCTGGCCGGTCGTCTACCTGTCGCCCCGGGGCAAGCCCTTCGATCAGGCCATGGCGCGGGCTTGGGCCGGGGCCGAGGGGATCACGCTGCTTTGCGGACGGTTCGAGGGCGTCGACCAGAGGGTGCTCGATCACTACGCGGTCGAGGAGGTCAGCCTCGGCGATTTCGTCATGACCGGCGGAGAGATCGCGGCACAGGCTATGATCGACGCGGTGGTGCGGCTCTTGCCGGGGGTGCTGGGGAACGCCAGTTCCACCGACGAGGAAAGCCATTCCCACGGCCTTCTGGAGCATCCGCAGTACACCAAACCGGCCGAGTGGGAGGGGCGCGCGATCCCGCCCGTCCTGACGTCGGGCAATCACGCCGAGGTCGACAAATGGCGCAAGGCGGAAGCCGAACGGATTACCCGAGAAAGGCGACCGGATCTTTGGGCAGACCACACCGCGCGCCAGCGCGGCTAGGCAAAAGCCCGCATCGGGTGTTCAACGGCATATTGCAGGAGATCCCTGAGGTATCCGTAAAGGTCGCGGAAGACAGCAACCTTGCCGTCTGTCCAGCGTCGTTTGATGCGCGCGAAGCCTCTTGATTGCAGCCTCCCTTGCCCCTATACCCCGCCCGTCCGGGGCTCGCGCGAGTCGTGCGGACGCATGTCTATTGGCCATGGCCCGGCTTTCTTCGGCGGGGCGCGGCCAAGGGACCAGACGACAGGAAACGACGACCTGACCTCCGGCGGGCGCATCTGCGGACCCGATGAAGACCTGGAGCTCTCTGGCGCGCACATCTTCGCGGAACGAACCGCGAGCACAAGGAAAGGATCATGCGATGAACCTGATCGCAGAACTCGAAGCCGAGCAGATCGCCGCGCTCGGCAAGTCCATCCCGGATTTCAAGGCGGGCGACACGGTCCGCGTCGGCTACAAGGTGACGGAAGGCACGCGCTCGCGCGTCCAGAACTACGAAGGCGTCTGCATCTCCCGCAAGGGCGGCGGCATCTCGGCCTCGTTCACCGTCCGCAAGATTTCCTTCGGCGAGGGCGTCGAGCGCGTCTTCCCGCTCTACTCGACCAACATCGAACAGATCGAGGTCGTGCGCCGCGGCCGTGTCCGCCGCGCCAAGCTCTATTACTTGCGCGACCGCCGCGGCAAATCGGCCCGGATCGCGGAAGTCACCAACTACAAAGAAAAAGCCGAGTAAGGAGCCGGACCATGAAAAAGGGCATTCATCCCGAATACCACATGATCGAGGTCAAGATGACCGACGGCAGCACCTACCGGACCCGGTCGACCTGGGGCAAGGAAGGCGAGACGCTGGCGCTCGACATCGACCCGCTCGCGCATCCGGCCTGGACCGGCGGCAACGCCAAGCTGATGGACACCGGCGGGCGCGTGTCGAAGTTCAAGAACAAGTACGCCGGCCTCGGTTTCTGAGCGGCACGCGCTTTTCAAGGAATGGCGCACAACATATAGTAGAGGCGCGCTGGAGACGGCGCGCCTTTTGATTCCGTACCGGGGGTTTTCGCGTGGCGCATATCATTGTCGTGGGGAACGAGAAGGGCGGCTCGGGCAAGTCGACGACCTGCATGCATGTCGCGACCGCCCTTGTCCGCATGGGGCACCGCGTCGGTGCGCTTGACCTCGACCTACGCCAGCGCAGCTTCGGCCGCTATATCGAGAACCGCCAGGCCTATGCGCGGCGCGAGGGGCTGGACCTGCCCTGCCCCGACTACCGCGACCTGCCGGAGGTCGACCAGGCCAGCCTTGCCGCAGGCGAGAATGTCTATGACCGGCGCCTGTCGGCCGCCGTCGCGGGGTTCGAGAAGGACGCCGATTTCATCATCATCGACTGCCCGGGCTCGCACACCCGTCTCAGCCAGGTGGCCCACACGCTGGCCGATACCCTGATCACCCCCTTGAACGACAGCTTCATCGACTTCGACCTTCTGGCGCGGGTCGATCCCGACACGAGCCGCGTTATCGGCCCGTCGATCTATTCCGAGATGGTCTGGAACGCACGGCAACTTCGGGCGCGGGCCGGGCTGACGCCGATCGACTGGATCGTGGTCCGGAACCGGCTTGGCGCGCAGCAGATGCACAACAAGCGGAAGGTCGGCGGCGCGCTGGATCAGCTGTCGAAGCGGATCGGGTTCCGCGTGGCGCCGGGGTTTTCCGAGCGGGTGATCTTCCGGGAGCTCTTCCCGAGGGGTCTCACCCTGCTCGATCTCAAGGATGTCGGCGTCGAGCGCCTGAACATCTCGAACGTCGCCGCCCGCCAGGAACTGCGCGACCTGATGCGCGAGTTGAAGCTGCCGGGCGTCGAAATCGACTTCTGAGCCGGATCAGGCGTGCGCGCCGCCCCGCACGAAGAGCGTCGGCGTCGCGCGGCGCGCCTTGACGATCTTCTGGGCCTTCTGGGCACCCATCGACTGCAGGCGCAGTTCGAACGCGTCCTGCTGGTCGTCTTTCTGACGCGAGAGTTTCGAGAGGATGGCCGCTGCAAGTTTCATGGTCTTGATCCGATGTTCCGTGTCGCCCCGTAGTTAACATCTAGCCTCCGCTCCGTGTCCGAATCGTGGCGAGGAGGGGGAACTTCGGGGGAAAGATCGCGACAGGACCCGCGCCGCCCGCCGGATGACGGGCGGGCGCCGCAGGCCCCGGTCAGGTCCTCAGGACACGGTAGACGGCCGGGATGACCAGCACGGTCAGCAGAGTCGAGGAGGCGAGCCCGAAGAGGAGCGAGATCGCGAGACCCTGGAAGATCGGGTCGGTCAGGATCACCGCCGCGCCGATCATGGCCGCAAGCGCAGTCAGGAGGATCGGCTTGAAGCGGATCGCGCCCGCCTCGATCAGCACCTCGGTCAGCGGGCGGTCCGGCCCCTTGGCGTGGCGGATGAAGTCGACGAGCAGGATCGAGTTCCGCACGATGATGCCCGCAAGCGCGATGAAGCCGATCATCGAGGTCGCCGAGAAGGGCGCACCGAAAAGCCAGTGACCGCCAAGGATGCCGATGAAGGTGAGCGGGATCGGTGTCAGGATCACCAGCGGCACCTTGAACGAGCCGAATTGCGCCACGACAAGGATATAGATGCCCAGCAGCGCCACCCCGAAGGCCGCGCCCATGTCGCGGAACGTGACCCAGGTCACTTCCCATTCGCCGTCCCACAGGAGTTTAGGTGTCGTCTCGTCCGAAGGCTGGCCATGCAGGACAATCTCGGGCTTCGGCAGATCGCCCCAGTCGATGGCGTCCAGTGCGTCCGAGACGGCAAGCATGCCGTAGAGCGGCGCCTCGTAGTCGCCCGCGAGTTCCGCCGTCACCATCTCGGCCGGGCGGCCGTTGTGGCGGAAGATCGGGAACGAAGCGACCTCTTCGCGCGTCTCGACGACATCGCCCAGCTCGACGACACCGCGCGCGCCCGGGATGACGTTCTGCGGCAAAGGGGTCGTCAGGAAGCTCTCGTCGAAAGTCCTTTCCCCCTTCGGGCGCTCGATTCGGATCGGGATCGGCTGGCGCCCCTCGCCCCGGTGCGAGTAGCCGATGGTCGTGCCGCCGTTCAGGATCGCGATCGTGTCGAAGACATCGCCCTCCTGAACCTGGAAGAATTCGGCCGCGTCGGTCGAGACGGTCGTCCGAATGCGCCGCGCCGGTGCGCCGTAGGAATTGTCGACATCGACGATGAAGGGCACCGAGGTGAAAGCCTCCTGCACCTTGGCGGCGACCGCACGCCGGGTGGCGGCGTCAGGCCCGTAGATCTCGGCCAGAAGCGTCGAGAGGACCGGCGGGCCGGGGGGCGGCTCGACCGTCTTCAGGACGGTGCCGGCGGGCACCGGCAGCTTCAGGATCTTTTCGCGGATCTCCAGCGCGATCTCGTGACTGGTGCGGTCGCGGTCGCCCTTGGGCGTGAGGTTGATCGCGACTTCGCCCATCTCGGGCGCGGAGCGGATGTAGTAGTGCCGCACGAGGCCGTTGAAGTTGAACGGCGCGGCGGTGCCGGCGTGGGTCTGGACCGACTTCACCTCGGGCAGGTCGAGGACGACCTTCGCGACGGCCTGCGCCACGGCATCCGTCGCCTCGACCGAGGATCCTTCGGGCAGGTCGAGCGTCACCGAAAGCTCCGACTTGTTGTCGAAGGGCAGGAGCTTCACCGTCACGTGCTTGGTGTAGAAAAGCCCCAGCGAGCCGAAGGTGAGAACGACGATTGCGGCGATGAAAAGCCACGAGCGCTTTTTCGTCGCGAGGATCGGCTTTGCGACCGAGGCGTAGATCCGGCCGAGCGCGCCGCCCGGATGGCCGCCATAGGCATCATCGTGCCCGTGGGCAGACATGTCCGCCTTCCCGGCGACCTTCAGCATCAGGTAGGGGGTGACCATCACCGCCACGAAGAAGGAAAAGATCATCGCGGCCGAGGCGTTGGCGGGAATTGGCGACATGTAGGGGCCCATCAGGCCCGAGACGAAAAGCATCGGCAGAAGCGCAGCGACCACGGTCAGCGTGGCGACGATGGTCGGGTTTCCGACCTCGGCCACGGCGTCGATGGCGGCCTCCTTGCGGCCCCGCCCGTCGCCCATGCCCCAGTGGCGGGCGATGTTCTCGATCACCACGATGGCGTCGTCGACGAGGATGCCGATGGAGAAGATCAGCGCGAAGAGCGAGACGCGGTTCAGCGTGTAGCCCATGACGTTCGAGGCAAAAAGCGTCAGCAGGATCGTCACAGGGATGACGATCGCGACGACGAAGGCCTCGCGCCGGCCGATTGCGGCCCAGACCAGCGCGATGATCGATACGGTCGCGAGGCCAAGGTGATAGAGCAGCTCGTTCGCCTTTTCGTTGGCGCTTTCGCCGTAGTCGCGCGTGACCTCGACGGCGACATCCTCGGGGATCAGGCTGCCTTCCAGCGCCTCGGTCCGGTGCAGGATCTCTTCGGCGACGGTCACGGCGTTCGACCCGGCGCGCTTGGCGATGGCGAGCGTGACGGCGGGCACGCGCAGCGTGCTGCCGTCTTCAGACTTGGTGACCGAGGCGACGAGGTGTTCCTCTCCGTCGTCGGCGAAGCTGACCTTCGCCACGTCGCGGACATAGACCGGGCGGCCGTCGCGCGTGGTCAGAAGAAGGTTCGCGATCTCTTCGGGGCTGCGCAGCGTCTCGCCCGCGACGAGCATCACCTGCTCGCCCTTGTCGCGCACAAGGCCGGTCGGGAAAGCGGTGTTCGCGCCGGTGACCTTGCCGGACAGTTGCTGCAGCGTGACGCCGTAGAGCGCGAGTTTTTCGGGATCGGGGGCGATGCGAAGCCGTTCGCTGGTCTCGCCGACAATGTAGGAAAGGCCGACGTTCTCGATCTTGGCGATCTCGGTCCTCAGCTCGCGCGCGATTCGCGTCAGGTCGTTGGCCGACAGGCGGTCCGCCGCCCCGGGTTTCGGCGACAGCGTCAGCGACAGGATCGCGACGTCGTCGATGCCGCGCCCGACGATCTGCGGTTCGGGGATGCCAACGGGGATCTGGTCGATATTGGCGCGGACCTTGTCGTGGACGCGCAGGACGGCGGCGTCGGACGAGGTGCCGACGAGGAAGCGCGCGGTCAGCATCACGTAGTCGTCCTGCGTCTGCGAATAGACGTGTTCGACCCCGTCGATGCCCTTGATAATGGTCTCAAGGGGTTCGGTGATAAGCTTGGCGGCATCGTCCGCCTTCAGGCCGCTCGCCTGGACATGAATGTCCACCATGGGGACCGAGATCTGCGGCTCTTCCTCGCGCGGCAGCGCCAGAAGCGCGACGACGCCGAAGACGAAGGCGGCCATCAGGAAAAGCGGCGTCAGCGGCGAGGTGATGAAGGCGCGCGTCAGGCCGCCGGCAATGCCGAGGGGATGGGATTTCGGATCGCTCACGGCTTGATCACCTTGTCCCCGGCAACGAGGCCGCTCAGCACCTCGACCATCTCGGTGCCATCCATGAGGGTCGGTTCGCCCAGCACCACGGCGCGCTCCGCCTCGCCCTCGCCCTCGGCGACCTGGACGAAGTCTAGGCCGGAGCGCGTGGTGACGGCGGCGGCGGGCACCAGAAGCGCCGCCCGCTCGCCCACGGGCAGCTCGACGAGGACGCGGGCATTGACGAAGTCCGTCTCAAGCCCCTCGACCTCGACATCGGCGACGACGCGGCCGTTATTGATCTCCGGGTAGATCTTCACGATCTTTCCCGCCGAGGCCGCGCCTTGCGAGGTGATGCGGATCTCGTCGCCTTCCTTCAGCGCGAAGGCATGGCGTTCGGGCACAGAAAGGCGCAGGAAAACGCCGCCGCTGCCGATGGTCGCCACCGGCTCGCCCGGCATGATGACGGCGCCGAGGGTGACTGGCACCGTCAGCACGAGGCCGTCGCCGGGCGCCATGACATGACCTTCGGTCGCCTGCTGCTGGGAAATCGAACGCTGCGCCTCGGTCGTGGTGATCTGGCCGGAGAGGACGTCGACCCCGGTCTGCAGCTGATCGAGCCGCTGGGCGGTGATGACGCCGCGATCGACCAGCGCCTTGCCGCGTTCGAGGTCGGCCTCGGCGGTCGAAAGCTGCGCCTTCAAGGCCTCGATCTGGGCGTCGTAGGCGGCGATCTGGAAGGCGATCTTGTCGTCGTGGACGATGGCGATCTCCTGCCCCGCCGACACCATGTCGCCCTCGCTGACCAGAAGCGACTGGACGATCCCGCCGATCCGGGCCCGCGCGGGCACCGTCTCGCGCGCCTCGACCGTGCCGTAGACCGACTTCCATTCGGTGACCGTCGCCGGCGTCAGTGTGAAGGTTTCGGCCAGAAGCGGGGTGCCGGCCAGAAGGCCGGCAAGGGCGAGGATCGCGCGCATGGTGTGTCCTTTCCGGATCAGAACGCGCAGCCGGGTTTCACGCCGAGCTTGCGGAAGATCGAGGCGGCCGGGCAGAAGCCGGTGAAGGCGGACTGCAGGAGGTTCAGGCCGATGAAGACCGTGAACCAGACGAAGTAGGGCGAGACCCAGTGGGTCAGCGCGACCGAGAGAAGAACCATGACGCCGGCAAAGGCGAGAATCGTGCGATCAAGGGACATGACGGGCTCCTGGATGAATACATATTCTTAATCGTGAATATGATAGCGAAAATCAAGAGGCTCGGCCCCGATTTGTCGCATTTCTTTCGCATCCGCGGGAAAGGAGCCATGACCGAGATCAAGTCGTCCCTGCCGGTTCAGGTCCCTTTCATTGAAAGCGCCCTGCCCGTCTCGCGCCCGTCGCGGGTCATCACCGGCACATCGAACGGCGTGAAGCTGTCGGCGCGCGCACGGTTCCAGCGCGGCAGGTAGCCAAAGCCGACATCCTCGCCCCGCAGAAGGAAGCCTTCGGGCAGGTAGGGATAGACCTCGTTGCCGGTGACCATGTCGCGGTCCTTCTCGCGCGTCAGAAGGTGATGCGGCAGGAACTCCCCGGGATGGTCTAGGCCCGCAGCGCCGGTCATCTCGGCCAGCGCCTTCATCGTGTTCTGATGGAATCGGAAGACCCGCTCGGTCTTGTCGCCGACGTCGATGGCGCGCGAGCGCAAGGGATCCTGCGTGGCGACACCCACCGGGCAGCGGTTGGTGTGGCAGGCCTGGGCCTGGATGCAGCCGATCGCGAACATGAAGCCGCGGGCAGAGTTCGCCCAGTCGGCGCCGAGCGCGAGGACGCGGGCGATGTCGAAGGCCGAGACCACCTTGCCCGAGGCGCCAAGCCTCAGCTTGTCGCGCAGTTCCGCGCCGCGCAGCGTGTTATGGGCAAAGGTCAGCCCCTCGACCAGCGGCATGCCCATGTGGTTGGCGAACTCGAGCGGCGCGGCACCCGTGCCGCCCTCCTTGCCGTCGATGACGATGTAGTCCGGAACGATCCCGGTTTCGAGCATCGCCTTGACAACGCACATGAATTCGCGCCGGTGCCCGATGCAGAGCTTGAAGCCGACCGGCTTGCCGGCCGAAAGCTCACGGAGTCGGCCGACGAACTCGATCAACCCGAGCGGGGTCGAAAACTCGGGATGCGCGGCGGGCGAGACGCAGTCGACGCCCATCGGCACGCCCCGAGCCTCGGCGATCTCGGGCGAGATCTTGGCGGCGGGCAGCACCCCGCCGTGGCCGGGCTTTGCGCCCTGGCTCAGCTTCAACTCGATCATCCTGACTTGCGGGTCGGCCGCCTGATCGCGGAATTTCTCCGGATCGAAGCGCCCGTCCTTCGTGCGGCACCCGAAATAGCCCGAACCGATTTCCCAGATGATGTCGCCGCCGCCCTCGCGGTGATAGCGGCTGATGCCGCCCTCGCCGGTGTCGTGCGCGAAACCGCCCTTCTTCGCGCCCCGGTTCAGCGCGAGGATCGCATTGGCCGAGAGCGCGCCGAAGCTCATCGCAGAGATGTTGTAGATCGAGGCGCGGTAGGGCTGGCGACAGTCCGGCCCGCCGATCATGACGCGAAAGTCGTGATCGGCGATGTGGTGCGGGACCATGGAATGGGTCAGCCATTCGTAGCCGGCGTCGTAGACACGCATACGCGTCCCGAAGGGCCGTTTGTCCTCGACCCCCTTTGCGCGCTGATAGACGAGCGAGCGGTCATCGCGCGAAAACGGCTCCTCGTCCTGATCGCTCTCGATCAGATACTGGCGGATCTCGGGGCGGATCCCCTCGAAGAGGAACCGCATGTGGCCGATGACCGGATAGTTGCGCAGGATAGAATGGCGATGCTGGACAAGGTCCGAAAACCCGAGCGCCGAAAGTGCCGCGAAGACCGCGGCGGGAATCAGGAACCAGCCGCTCCAGATCGCGGCAAGAAGCGCGATCACGGTGCCCGCGATGCAGGTTCCCAAGACGAAATACCGTCCCATCTGTCCCTCCCCCCGTGCCGCTGCCGGATGCGATGCTCCGGTCAGTCATTCCACAGGCGCGTTAACGCCCCGTGACAGGCATATCGTCAAGGATGCGGCGCGACGGCCGGCAAGGCAAGCCCCGGCCCGCCTCAGGCGTCGCGCGCCAGGATCCAGGCGACGGCCGGGTCGGGCTGGAAGCGCCATTTGCGCAGGGGTCCGGCCATGACGTTGAGGTAGTACATCTCGAACCCGTAGAGGGCGCCGCAGGGGTGGTGGCCACGCGGCACGAGAACCACGTCGCCATCGCGAACCGCCATCGTCTCGTCGAGCGTGCCGTCCTCGGTATAGACGCGCTGGATGCCGAAGCCCTGCGCGGGGTTCAGGCGGTGGTAGTAGGTCTCCTCAAGGTACGTGATGCGCGGGAAGTCGTCCTCGTCATGGCGGTGGCTCGGGTAGGAGGACCAGTGGCCGGCGGGGGTGAAGACCTCGGTCACGAGGAGGCTGTCGGCGTAGTCCTCGTTCTCCATCGCGATATTGTTGATGTAGCGGGTGTTGGTTCCCTTGCCGCGCTCGGTCAGCGTGATGCCGTCAGGCCCGATGCGGCGCGCCTTGTGGCCGCCCTTGCCCGGCGCGGTGCAGACCGCGATGGTGCAATCGGTGGCGGCGGTGGCGGTCCAATCTTCGCCATTCGGAACGTAAAGGCAGTGCGGCGGGGTCTTCTCGAAGACATCCATGCGGTCGCCGAGCGTGCCCCAGTCCTGCCCGGCGGCTTCCACCGCCGCCTTGCCTTCCACCATCACGAGGATGACTTCCCGGTCCCCAGTCGCCTCGGCGGCGCTCTCCCCCGCCCGAAGCCGGTAGAGCGAGAATCCGACATAGCGCCAGCCAGCACTCGCGGGGGTTACCGCGTGCACCTTGCCGTGGATGCCAAAGGGCTTGACGAGAAGCGAGGTCATCGCGGGTCCTTGTCGCGGTAATTGGCGGGATCGAAGGCGAGAAAGAATTCGTACGCCGCATAGAGGCCGAGCGCCCCGAAAAGGATGGCCCAGAAGACCGCGCCTCCCGCAAACTCGAACGCCGCCCAGCCGAGACAGACCGCGACCGTCAGGACCCTCCGCCAGAGCGGCAGGAAGAAGGGCGACCGGATGCCAAGAAAGCCGCTCATGCCGCGTGGGTCAGGCCTGCCTCGGCAGCGAGGCGTTTCAGCGTGGCAAGGCCGAGCGTCTGGTAAAGAAGCGGGTTGCGGACCATCGGGTCCTGCTCGGCCTCGATCACGATCCAGCCGGAATAGGCATTCGCGGCGAGGATCTTCATCAGCGGCGCGAAATCCACGGCCCCTTCCTGATCGCCCGGCACGGTGAAGACCCCTGCCTTGACGCCCTGCAGGAACGAGAGCCCCTCATTGCGCACCCGCGCCATCACGTCGGGGCGCACGTTCTTGGCATGGAAATGGCGCACGCGGCCGACGTGCCTTTTCAGCACCGCCTCGGGGTCGCCGCCACCGAAGTAGCAATGGCCGGCGTCAAAGAGAAGGTGCACCTTCGGCCCCGTCGCCGCCATCAGCGCGTCGATCTCCCCGGGGCTTTCGACGATGGTTCCCATGTGGTGATGATAGACGAGTGTCAGCCCCTCGCCCGCGAGATATGTCGCGAAGGTCTCAAGTCTTTTGCCGAAAGCTTTCATCTCGTCCGGGGTCAGGCGTGGCCGGTCGTTCACCGGGCACGTCGCATCGCCGTGGATCGCGTTCGAGGTTTCGCAGACGATCATCACCTTGCAGCCATTGTGCTTCAGCTTGGCGATGTGGCGGCGCGCGGCGTTGATCTCGTCCTCGACCGACCGCGTCAGAAGGTGAGTCGAATACCAGCCCGAAATGAATTTCAGGCCATGTGCTGCCAGAAGCGCGCGCAGCTTTTCGGGATCCTCGGGCCAGCGGTGGCCGTTCTCGATCCCGTCAAAGCCGATCTCCTCGCCCGCTTCGCGGAGGATGCGTTCGGTCGGGATATCGGCCCCGATGGTCTGGTCGTCGTCATTGGCCCAGGCGATGGGGTTGGTGCCGAACTGGATCATTTCGTGACCTGCTCTTTGCGTTTATCTTCATAGGCTGCGCGCGCGGCGTTCACCTCGCGCCGCGGGCTCACCTCGGGCACCGCCACCTCCCACCAGTAACCGCCATGCGGGGTGGAGGGATAGGGGTCGGTGTCGATGACGATGACATGGGGGACGGAGGCGTCCTTCGCGGCAGCCAGATGCGCCTCAAGTTCGGCGATGCCGGCGGCTTTCACTGCGACGGCGCCCAGGCTGCGGGCGTGGGAAACAAAGTCGATGGTCGAGGCATTGACGTGGTGCGAGCTGTCCAGAAGGTTGTTGAACTCGGCCCCGCCGGTGCCCATCTGCAGCCGGTTGATGCAGCCGAACCCCCGGTTGTCGGTGATGACGACGGTAAATCCGATGCCCATCATCGCAGCCGTCGCAAGCTCAGAATTCGCCATCATGTAACTACCGTCGCCGACCATGCAGATGACGTCGCGCTCCGGCTCGGCCATCTTGATGCCCATCGCACCGGCGACCTCGTAGCCCATGCAGGAATAGCCGTACTCCATGTGGTAGCTGCCGGGCCGCCCCGCCTTCCAGAGTTTGTGCAGCTCTCCGGGCATCGTACCGGCGGCGCACATCACCACGGTATCGGGACCGGCGGCGCGTTGGACGGCACCGATGACCTGCTGGTCGGTCGGCAGGGCATTCCTTTCGGCGGGGGTGTCGGTCAACGGGTCAACCTTGGCGAACCAGTCAGCCTTGAGAGCGGCCGCGGGCGCGGCAAAGCAACGATCGCCCAGCGCCGCCGAGAGCGCGGCAAGCCCCGCGGCGGCGTCGGAACAAAGCGGCTCTGCGCCATGTTTCATCGCGTCATAGGTCGCGACATTCAGACTGACGAGCCGCCGCCCGGGCATCCGGAAGAGTGCCCAGGAGCCGGTGGTGAAGTCCTGGAACCGCGTGCCGACGCCAAGGACGACATCCGCCGCGGCACAGACCTTGTTGGCGCTTTCCGCGCCGGTGACGCCGACCGGGCCGAGATTCAGCGGGTGATCCCAGGGCAGCGCCGACTTTCCGGCCTGGCTTTCGACGACCGGGATGCCGTGGCGTTCGGCAAAGTCCCTGAGGGCGCCGGTCGCGTGGCCATAGTGGACCCCGCCGCCGGCGACGATCACGGGCGCCTTCGCAGCCCTCAGGATCGCCGCGACCGAGGCGACCTCGACCGGGTCGGGCTGCGGCACCCGGCGGCGCCAGACGGTCTCGGCAAAGAACGCCTCGGGCCAGTCGAAAGCCTCGGCCTGCACGTCCTGGCAGAAGGCGAGCGTCACCGGCCCGCAATCTGCCGGGTCGGTCATCACGCGCATGGCGCGGGGCAGCGCGGTCAGAAGCTGTTCGGGCCGCGTGATACGGTCGAAATAGCGGCTGACGGGACGGAAGCAGTCGTTCGCGCTGATCGTTCCGTCATTGAAATCCTCGATCTGCTGGAGGACCGGGTCCGGACCCCGGCCGGCGAAGACATCGCCCGGCACGAAGAGGACCGGAAGGCGGTTCACATGTGCCAGTGCCGCCGCCGTCACCATGTTCGTGGCGCCGGGGCCGATCGAGGACGTCACCATCATCGCCCGGTCGCGGGCCAGCTGCTTGGCATAGGCGATGGCGGCATGGGCCATCGTCTGTTCATTGTGCCCCCGCCAGGTCGGAAAGTCGTCGCGCGCGTGATAGAGCGCCTCGCCGATGCCGGCGACATTGCCGTGACCGAAGATCGCCCAGCAGCCGGCAAGGAAGCGCTCGCCGGTTTCGGTCTTCTGCGCGGCGAGGTAACGGATCATCGCCTGTGCGGCGGTAAGTCTGACCCTGCCGGTCATGCGGCCTCCTTTCGCGCGGCGGCGCGCGCCTTGTCCCAGATATTGCAAAGCGCGGCGTAGCTCTCCGCCATTCGCGCCACGGCGGCGGCGTCGTCGATCCTACCCGCGAGCCAGTCGCGCGCGGGCTGGCCGAAGATCGTCCGGCCGACGGCAAATCCCCTGACCAGTGGCTGGCGCGCGGCGAGCGTGAAGCTTTCCGCCAGTTCCTCGGCCGGGGCATCGAGGCCAAGGACGACGATGCCGCGCGTGTGGGGATCGTTGCGCTCGATGGCA
This sequence comes from Paracoccaceae bacterium, assembly GCA_020446905.1. Lineage (GTDB taxonomy): Bacteria > Pseudomonadota > Alphaproteobacteria > Rhodobacterales > Rhodobacteraceae > Albidovulum. The sequence goes on from JAGRDU010000162.1 coordinate 17,606, forward strand.
GCGACGGCCGCGGTCCAGGCGGCGTCGGTGCGGAAGGGCTCCAGCTTCCACCAGTCGGGGAACACACCGATGTCGTAGAACCTCTGGATAACCCGCGCGGCCGTGGTGTCGTCCACCGGGCCGATCTTCGAGGGGATCACCTCCAGAAGGAATTCAAGCCGGTTGCGCCGGGCGGCGGCGAAGAGGCGGCGCACCGTGTCCTCCTGCGCGGCCCAGGTGGCGGCGTCGTCATCCGGGTGGCAGAAGCAAAGGCACTTGACGACATGGGCAAGCGGCCATTCGGCAAGCCCGCCGAAGTCGGGGCCAAGCTCCGGCTCGATTTCAAGCGGGCGCGAGCCGGGCCATTCGGTGGGCCGTCCGATCCAGAGCCCGGTCCCCGCGGCGGCGTAGAGCGCGTTCCGGCCAAGGCGCTGGTCACAGAGAATTCCGTAGCCTGCCCTGCCGACCTGGACCTGCCGCGCGGCGGCGAGGCACAGTTCCTTGAACTCACCGATCTTTTCGGGCGTGGCGCCCTCCATCGCCTCGAACTGCATCCTGTGATCGAAGGCGAAGACGCGCATCGTGGACCAATCGCCCTTGCGGTTGGTCGACCAGTGGATCTGCTCAAGCGCACGGTCATGTCGGAGTGCCCTTTCCGTCACGCCGCGACTCAGGAAGAACTGAAGCTCCTCCCAGCTGGGATAGGCGGGCGTGCAGCCGTGGCGGCTGACGGCGAAGGCGCCGCAGGCATTGGCATAGGTCAGCGCGGTCGGCCAGTCCTGCCCGGTCAGCCAGCCTTTCAGGAGCCCCGCGAAGAACCCGTCGCCCGCGCCAAGGACGTTGAACACCTCGATCGGAAACCCGGGCCCGGACTCGCCTGCGTCGAGACTGTCCGGGACGGTGCCCGTAAAGGCGACGGCCCCCATCGGCCCGCGCTTGCAGACCAGCGTTGCGGGTGTCAGCGCGCGCACGGCGCGGAGCGCGGCAATGGTGTCGGTCGTGCCGCCGGCGATGTGGAATTCCTCCTCGGTCCCGACGATGAGGTCGAAAAGGGGCAGCGTCTCCTGCAACCGGGCCGTCACCGCCGCGCTTTCGATGAACCGGCTCTCGCCCGCACCGTGGCCCGCGAGGCCCCAGAGGTTCGGGCGATAGTCGATGTCGAGCGCGCATTGCGCCCCCGCCCGGCGCGCAAGGTGCAGCGCCTTCAGGACGGCGGCCTTGGTCCGGGGATGCGACAGATGCGTTCCCGTCGCCACGATCGCGCGCGCCGCACCGATCAGGGCGGGGTCGATGTCCTCTTCGCAGAGCGCCATGTCGGCGCAATTATCGCGGTAGAAGATCAGGGGAAACTGGTGCTGGTCGCGGATGCCGAGAAGGACCAGCGCCGTCAGTCGTTCAGGGTCCGTCACCACGCCCCGCACGTCGACACCCTCGCGCGCGAGTTCCTCGCGGATGAAGCGGCCCATGTGCTCGTCGCCGACCCGGGTGATGAGGCCCGCGCGCAGGCCCAGCCGTGCCGCCCCCGCGGCGATGTTGGTGGGCGAGCCGCCGATGTATTTCTGGAACGAGGCCATATCCTCGAGCCGCCCGCCGACCTGCCCGCCGTAAAGGTCGACCGAGGCGCGGCCGATGGTGATGACGTCGAGGGTCTTGCTGCTGCCAGTCATCGCCCCAGCACTTCCGAGATGTCCACCGCCCGCTTTTCCCGGACCGACAGAAGCGCCGCCTCGGCCAGCGCCAGCGCTTTCAGCCCATCCTCGCCCGAGGTCGGCGGCACTGTCCCGTCGTTCAGAGCAGCAACGAAGGCGGCGATCTCGTTGGCATAGGCCGAGGTGTAGCGCGTCATGAAGAAGTTCAGCAACGGCGGTTTCTGGAACCCGTCCGAGGTCGCGATCTGCACCTTGGCCTCGTGCGTGTTGGCGGCGGCGACGCTGCCTTTCTCGCCATGAACCTCGATCCGCTGATCGTAGCCATAGCTCGCCCGGCGCGAGTTGGTGATGACGGCCTGCCTGCCACCTGGCGTCCTGAGGATCACGTTGACGCTGTCGAAGTCGCCCAACTCGCCGATCTTCACATCCGTCAGGACCGAGGCCGCCGCCATGACCCATTGCGGCTCTTCCCCGAGAAGCCAGCGCGCCATATCGAAGTCGTGGATCGTCATGTCG
>JAGRDU010000162.1:19798-21693 GCA_020446905.1 Paracoccaceae bacterium
TCGCGCGAGGTGATCGTCACCATCTCGACCTTGCCGATGGCGCCCCGGTCGATGGCGGCCCTCGCAGCCATGAAATCTGGATCGAAGCGGCGGTTGAAGCCGACCATCAGGACGGCGCCCGTGTCCTTCACGACCTTCAGGCAGGCCTTGACGCGGCCGACGTCGAGGTCGATGGGCTTTTCACAGAAGATCGCCTTGCCGGCGCGGGCAAATCGCTCGATTAGGTCGGCATGGGTGTCGGTCGGAGTACAGATCACCACCGCATCCACGTCCTCGGCCGTTTCGATCGCCTCGATCGTGCGGATGTCGCAGCCATAGGCCTTTGAGATTGCCTCTGCGGCGGCCGGTACGGCGTCGGCGACGGCGACGAGCCGTGCGCCCGGCGTCGAGGTGATGGCGCGGGCATGAACCTGGCCGATGCGGCCTGCGCCGAGAACTGCGAAACGTGCGGTCATTGTCTTCCTCTCATTCCGGGTAGGCCCCGGCCACGTTCTGGTCGAAATCGACGACGGCACCGGTCATCACCCCTGATGCCGGGCCAAGCATGTAGGCGGCAAGTCCCGCGACATGGCCGGGCTTGACGAGCATCCCGAAGGGCTGGCGCGCCTCGGCTTTTTCAAGCCAGTCGTCGCCGGCGCCATGGAACCTGCGCTGGATCGCATCCTCGCCGGGCGTGTCCATCCAGCCGCAGTTGATACCGTTCACGCGGATGCGCCGATGGCGCAGCGTATGGGCCGCGTTCCTCGTGACGTTGGCGAGGGCTGCCTTGGATGCCGAATAGGGGGCGAGGAAGGTCTGCCCGCAATGAACCACCATCGAGAGGATGTTGACGACGGATGCCGGGTATCCCGCCGCGATGGCGCGCTCGGCGACGCGCTGGATGGCGAAGAAGGGCGAGCGGGCATTGACGGCCATGATCCGGTCCCAGAGCGCGGGCGAGGTATCGAGGATCGAACCGCGGTCGGTCGCGGCCCCCGCGTTCACCAGGGCCGTGATCCGGCCGAGGCGGCCGGCCGCCTCGTCGACGAGGCGGATGATGCTGTCCGTATCGGCGAGGTCGGCGGGCAGGTAGATCGCCCCGAGCGCTTCTGCCGCGGCCCGACCCTTCGCCGCGTCGCGGCCGGAGATGACGATCCGCGTGCAGCCCTCGGCTTTCAGCCGTTCGGCGATGGCGAGGCCAAGGCCCTGCGTACCGCCGATGACAAGCGCGGACGTGTCAGCGTGGACCATCACGCCGCGTCCGCATATTCCGGCTGCGTCTTGGCGCCGGTGATATAGGCGACGACGTCCTGTCCGTCGGTTTCTTCCTTCCTGAGGTTGGCGCAGATGCGACCCCGCCGGAAGACGACGATCCGGTCCACGAGGTCGAAAACCTGCCGCATGTTGTGGCTGATGAGAATGAGGGGCTCGCCCTGCTCCTTCAGGGTGCGGATGATCGCCTCGACCTGCGCGGTCTCCTGCACGCCGAGCGCCGCGGTCGGCTCGTCCATGATCGTGAGCTTGGAATGGAAAGTCGCGGTGCGGGCAATGGCGACGCACTGGCGCTGCCCGCCCGACATGCGCTCGATGGTGTTGTGGATGTTCGGGATCTTGACCCCGGTCTTCTTCAGCGCGGCCATCGTCGCCTCGCGCATGGCCTTGTAGTCGAGGATCGAGAACGGTCCGAGACGGAAGCGGATCTTCTCGCGCCCGAGGAAGAGGTTGTCCGACACGTCGAGATGGTCCGCGAGGGCGAGCGTCTGGAAGACCGTCTCGATCCCGGCTTCGCGGGCGTCGAGGGGACCGGCAAAATTCACCGGCTGGCCGTTGAAGATGATTTCGCCACGCGTGCGCTGTTCGACCCCGGTGATCTGGCGCACGAAGGTGGACTTGCCCGCCCCGTTGTCGCCCATGAT
>JAGRDU010000163.1 GCA_020446905.1 Paracoccaceae bacterium
CAGCGGCTTTGCGGCCGGCCTTGCTTTCGGCATCGTCGCGACGGTGCTGCCGGGCCGCTTCGGCGGCGATGCAGCCCGTCCCGGACGGGTCGCTCTCGCCCCGGCTGCCCAGGCGCCGGCCGCCGGCGTCGACCTGACGGCGCTGCGCAACCCTGTCATCGTCGCCGCCGCACCGACCCCCATCGCGCCGCCGTCAGAGGCCGCCTCCCTGCCGGACCTTGCGGCGTCGTCGCCGGTCCCGGCGGTGCCCCGCGCCGCGCCCGAGGCCATCGCGCCTGTCAGTCTCGATGCCGCGCCTGTGACGGTAGCCATCGGCCCGGGCATCGACGCCATCGCGCCGGCCGTGCCGACCGCTCCGGTCACCGCGGACCCTCAGCCGGCGGTGGTCGCGCTTGCCTCTGTCGCGGTATCGCCTGCGCTGCCGCCCGCGCTTGGGGGCACCGTCGCCGACCAGCCGCCCGCCGCGCAGCCGCTTCCCGCCGCTTTCACACCGGCCGAGGAGGTGACCGCAGCGCCGGACGCGGCCCCCCTTGCGCCGGCTTTCGAAGGCCGCCTCGTGGTCCACGCGCCCGACAGCGTGCCGGAGGCAGAATTCGGCAAGGTCCTGTCGCAGCTTGAGGAAGCCGGCTATCCGCTGTCGGAATCCTCCCGCGTGCCGTTCACGATCAAGGACGACAACGTCCGCTATTTCCATGCCGCCGACGCAGAGCTGGCAGCCGCCATCGCCGAGGACCTCGGTGCCAAGGCCCGCGATTTCACGAGCTTCTCGCCCGCGCCCCCGGCAGGGACGATCGAGATCTGGCTTTCGGGCAGGGGCTCTGCTCCAGCCGCGTCCAAGCCTCGATCGACCGGCAGCCGTAGCGCGGCCGACCAGAAACTTCAGGCCCTGCGCAGCCGCATCCTGAACCAGCTTCGCAACGGAGACCATCTGTGATGCCGCCCCGCCTTGCGACAACCGATACTGAAAGGGGCGCCGATGCCTGAACCGAAACTGATGGCGATCGTCACCGCGCTGATGCTGATGGCGGGGACGGTGCCGGCGCGCGCCGCCTACAACATCGAGCAGCTCCAGCAGATCGAGCAATATATCGTCGGCAAGGACTGCGGCGGGCTTTGGACCTATCTCAATGCCAATCCGACGATCATGGCCGGCGACGATGCGCTGGCGCGCGAGCTGAAGATCTTCGTCTCGGCGACCGAGCGCGGTCAGGTCGCCTGTTTCGGTGTCCGGCCGATCCCCGCCGTGGTCCCGCCGACGCCCGTCGTCGCCTTCGCCGCAACGACGCCCCAGCGCATCGAACCCTACTGAGCCGTCCCCGGCAGGAAGCGCGGCGCGATGCACGACCGACCCCGGATCGCCTATGTCCTCGACCCGCGCTTTCCCGGCGGCACCTCGGCGGCGGTGGCGGCGGAGTTGCGCGCGGTCGCATCCGTCTGCCGGCCGTCCGTCCACCTGGTGACGTCCCGCATGTTCGCGGGCCAGACCGTCGCCCCCGCGCTGGCACAGGCGTTCAGCGACCTCGCGCTCGACCCGATATGGGATGCGCCGCAGATCGCCGCGGAGACCGTGATCCTGCACAACCCCGCGTTCCTCAAGTTCGACGCCGCGCTTGGCCGCCGGATCGTCGCGCGGGACCTCATCGTGGTCACGCACGAGAATTTCGAGCGTCCCGGCGGAGCCGAGGGGTTCGACGTGGCGTCCTGCCTCGACAGGATCGACAGGGGCGCGCTCGCGCTGACGAAGTCGCTCGCGCCGGTCTCGCCCCTGAATCGCGCGACGGTCGAGGGCTGGGCCAGGCGGCACGGGATGCCCGGCGGCTGGTCGCTCATGCCCGAGGACTGGTTCAACATCTGCGACTTTGCGCTGAAGCCCCCGACCACCGAGCCGCGCGACCGCCGGGGACGCCATTCGCGGCCGGGGTTCGAGAAATTCCCCTCGGTCGAGGTGCTTGGCCAATGCTTTCCCGCGCGTGCAGAGACCAATGTGATCCTCGGTGCCGAGATCCTTACGAACGATGCGGCGCCTTCGCATTGGCAGCTCTTCCCGTTCCGGGGCCTTGATCTCGAACGTTATTTCGAAATGATCGACTTCATGGTCTATTTCACCGCCCCCACCTGGCAGGAAAGTTTCGGCCGCGTCCTTGCCGAGGGCATCGCCGCCGGCAAGCTCGTGATCTCAGACCCGGCGACGGCGCGCGGCTTTGCGGGCGGGGTCGTGCCCGCACGACCCGACGAGGTGGACGGAATTGTCGATTTCTACATCGCCCATCCGAACCGCTATGCCGCACAGGTGGCCAGGGCACAGGAGGGCCTTGCGCTGTTTTCGCCGGACGCCTTCGTCCGCCGCTTTGCCGCGCTTGTCGGAATTTCCGCCGGGGTGCCGGCATGATCCTGATCGAGACGGGCGAGCGCAGCGAACGCGCCTTTGACGCGAAGCTTCTGTTTGCCTCGCAGCTTGCCGCGCGCGGCCACCGCGCGGTGATCGACGACCGCACCCTGCCGCCGAAGCTGGAGCGCTACCAGAAATACGAGGCCGCGCCGCGCCTCGTGGACCTTTCGGCGGTGCAGCCCTCGCGCGTCATCCTGATCGGGGCCGAGGCGGTCGCCGGCGAGACGCTTCTGGCGCTCCGCAGCGGTGGGATCGGTGCCCGAACGCCCGTGCATATGATCGGCCGTTTTGCCGACAGGCAGGGCGCGATCGGCGCGCAGGCGAAGGTTGCCTATGCGCTTGGCAGCGAGCCTCTTGTGGTCGATCTCGCCCAGCTTCAGGGCGCCGCGCTGGCTCCGAACGCGATCTCGCCGCTGGCGGCCGCGCCCGTCGCGCGGTTACAGCCCGGCCGCACGCCGCAGCTTTTCGTCGTGCTGCCCGTCGAGGCGCTCGAGGACCCGCAGACGCTGCCGACGCTGGCGGCCATCGACAACCTGCCGGGCTACCGGCTGAACGTGATCCTGCCGGGCAAGGGCAAGGAACAGGTGAAGGCGACCCGCTACGCCGGCCTCAATGTCTTCGGCTATACCGAGCTTTCGCCCGCCGGCTTCGCCGCGCTGGCCGATATCGCGGCCTTCTGCGGGGACAATGTCCCAGGCGAGCGCATGGCGGCCTTCGCGCTCGACATGATGCGCTCGGGCCGCGTCGCGATCGACTGCACCACGGGCTCAGGCTTCATCGCGGGCGGGGCGCCTGCCGTCCGGGGGCCGGCGGATCTGGCCGCGCTTGCGAACTACGTGCAGCACACGGTGCTGGTGAACCGCGCCGAGATCGGGCGCCAGGCGCAGAAATCGCCCTGGCTGGCCCGCCATTCGGTCGAGCCACTGGAACGCGCGCTGGGTCTCGTCCCGGCTGAGCCCGCGGCGTCCGGGACGGTCGCGCCGCGCACGCTGTTCCTGCCCACGAACGGCGTCGGCCTAGGACACGCGCGCCGCTGCAGTCTCATCGCCGAAGCGATGCCCGAGGCCGCGCGCCCCGCCTTCGCGGCCTTCCCGAGCTGCGTCCCCCTTGTGCGCGAAAAGGGGTTCGACTGCCTGCCGCTGGTCCAGAAAAGCGCCGACCATCCCGAAGAGTTCGCCAACGACCTGCTGACCTATCTGCGCCTGTCGCGGGTCCTGCGCGCCGGGGACAGGCTGGTCTTCGACGGTGGCTATGTGTTCGATTCGATCCACCGGGCGATCCTTGAAAAGGGCCTCGATGCCACCTGGATACGGCGCGGCCTCTGGCAGGCCGGCCAGACCCTCGGCGCCGCGCTCGACCGTCAGCGCGCCTTCGCGCGCGTGATCGTGCCCGGCGAGGCCTTCGAGGAGCTGAACTCCGACCGGGGCGGCGCCAAGGTCTATCCCGTCGGTCCGGTTGTGGACCGTCTCGCCCCTCTCGATGCCGAAGCGCGCGAGCGGGCGCAGGCCGCGCTTGCCCGCCGGCTTGGCCGCGACTTCGACGCACTTGTCGTGACCATGCTGGGTGGCGGCGTCGCGGCCGACCGCACCGCGCAGACCCAGGCGATGGCGGCGCTTGCCGAGGCGCGGTCCGGCGCGCTGAACCTTGTCGTGACCTGGCCCGGCGCCGTCGTTGCGCCCGGTCTGGCCGGGTGGCGGAACACGCTTGTCGTCCAGACCCGCAACGCGTTGTCGCTCTGCCTGATCGCGGACCTCGTCGTATCGGCCGCCGGCTACAACTCGTTCCACGAGCTTGTGTATCACGGCGTGCCGACGATCTTCGTGCCGCAGATGGCGGTCTATATGGACGATCAGGAACGGCGCGCCCGGGCAGCCTCGGATCGCGGTCTGGCCGTTACGGTCCTTGCGCACGAGATCCTGCTGCTTGAGCGCGAGGTGCGCGCCATGCTGGATGGCGGGCGGTCCGGGACGATCCGCGCCGCGCTTGCCGCCGCGGACCTTCCGGCGCCGGGAAATGCCGAGGCCGCGCGCCTCATCCTCGGGGAGGGGAGGCCATGACGCCCGACCACTGGCTGGCCATCCTGTCGCGGCTGACGCCCGAGACCGCCATCGACCTCGATCCCGCGCCCGAGGTGCCGGCGGGGCAGGGGCTGCCCGGCTGGCCGGAAGACGGTATCCCTGTCTCCGCGCGTCTCTGGGAACGGTGCGAGACCGGCGCCTCCTACCTTGGTGTCCGACTCGACGAGCCGATTGCCGAACCCGAAGGCGCGGCGCTGCGGCTTGCCGCCGCCGCGCTGGAGCGCGGTGTGGCGCCGATCATCCTGACCGCGCTCGACCAGACCGGGTTCGAGCGGTTCGGCTTCCGGATCGAACGTTTCCTGCCCGGTCCGGGCGCCGACCGCGCCGCGTGGGAGGCCGAGATGACCGCCTTCTGGCAGCTTGCCATCATCATCGACGCGGCGGATGTCGCGGCGCTGGGCTAGGGCTGCGCGTCAGTCGGGCTGAAAGCCGCCGATCAGTTGCCGCAGGCCCAGAAGGCCGCCGGCGACAATGGCGGCAAGCGTGACGGGCGCCGAGACCGCGAGCGTCGCCATCGCTGTAACCCCCTGACCGACCGAGCATCCAAGCGCGAGCGTGCCGCCGATCCCCATCAGCGCCGCACCCGACACCTGCCGGCCCAGCTCGCGCGGGTCCTCGCAGGCCTCCCAGCGGAACAGCCCCCGGATCATCGAGCCCGAGAACGCGCCCGCCAGAACGCCGGCGACGAGGCCGACCGAGAAGGTGATGCCCCCTGCCGTCGAGGTCATGAAGAAGATGATCGTGCGGCCCATCGGAGCGGTGAAGGACGGTCCTTCAACCCCGATCTCGCCGAAGCTGGCGCGGGAAATCCAGGTTGTGGCGACCAGGCACCAGACGACCGAAAGGCCGGCGGCCGCGCCCCAGACGATCTTGACCCGCTGACGGCGCAGCGGTGCGTGCGCGATCGCCGAGCCGAGAAGTGCCAGCCCGACCGGCAGTGCGAAGGCCAGCGGCGAAAGCCCGGTGCGGGCCGCAAGCCAGTGCGCGATACCCTGCGGCCCGGTTGCCGTGCCTTGCGGAAAGAGCGCGTCGCGCAGCGGCGCGAGCGGGCCGGAGAGCGTGACGAAGGCGAAGATGCCGATCACGACCACGACGACGAGCGACCTGAGGTCGCCGCCGCCAAAGCGGACCAGCGCGCCGAAACCGCAGTTGCCGGCCATCGCCATGCCGTAACCGAAGACGAGACCCCCGAGGATCGAGGCAGCGGGGTTCCAGGCGACGGTATGATAGAAGGTTGCCGTCGGTTCGGCGATGCCCAGCGCCTCGGCGACGAAGGTGCCGATCATCGCGACGCCCAGCACCACGCCCCACAGCCTCAGCCGCCGCTGATCGTCGCCATAGACCGCCGATTCCAGCGCGCCGAGCGTGCAGAAATCGCCAAGCCTTGCGGCAAGGCCGAGGACGAGGCCGCCGACAAGCCCGGCCATCGCCGCCAGTACGCCGGCTGGCACCGTTTCCATCAGGTCCTCCCATCCGGGTTGTCGCCCGGCTCCGGCTCAGTCCTCACCGCAGAACAGCTCGCCCAGAAGCCCGATCATGCGCGCGGTCTTCGGATCGCTCAAGGAATAGTAGATCACCTTGCCGTCGCGTCGCGCCTTCACCAATCCCTCGAACCTCAGCCGCGCAAGCTGCTGGCTGACCGCCGCCTGTCGCGAGGCGAGAAGCGATTCCAGCTCTGTCACCGATTTCTCGCCGTCGATCAGGTGGCAAAGGATCATCAGCCGCCCCTCATGGCCCAGTGCCTTCAGGTAATTTGCGGCCTCATCCGCCCGGCCGACCACGTCCTCGGCCATCGCGGGATCGGGCCCGGCCGCGCCGGATTCAGGGGTGCCGGCCGCGCCGGGCAGGGGATCACGCGGCCAGGCCATCCCGCCTCGCCTTGACTGCTGCGTCCCGTCTCATTTGCGCAGGGTCCCGATGGTCGGATCGGCCTTCTCGATCATCTGACCGAGCAGGCCCCAGAAGAAATCCTCGCCCGGATAGCCCTCGATCCGCCCCGCCTCCTTGCCGTCCTGCACGAGGATGAAGGTTGGCGTGAACACCGGCGGCGGCCCCAGCACGAGATCGGCGGGGTAGGGCCCCCTGAGTTGCACCCGCTCCAGCGGCGCGGCCTGGCCTTCGGGCGTCTTGGGATAGATCGGGGCGATTTCCGCATTCCAGCGCGCGCAATAGGCGCAGCCCGGCTGCTCGACCATCAGCAACCTGAGGGCGGCCTCGGCGGGACCGCCCGCCAGAAACGCCGTTGCCAGGAACAGCGCGCGCAGCATGTTGACGCCTCCGCATTTACATATAAAGATCGTAATATGTTTTTGCGTTCCGGGCAAGGCGGGGAGGAAGCCGTGCTGTTGGACCCTACGTTTGGAGGAGCGCTGGTCGCGGGGCTGTTGTCCTTCCTGTCGCCCTGCATCCTGCCGATGGTGCCGTTCTACCTCTGCTACATGGCCGGCATCTCGATGTCCGAACTGCGGTCGGACCAGACGATCGCGCCGGGGGCGCAGCGGCGGCTGATCGTCTCGGCGATTTTCTTCGCGCTCGGGGTCACCACGATCTTCGGCCTTCTCGGCCTCGGGGCGACGGCGGCAGGGCAGGCGTTCCGGCAGTGGAAGGAGGAACTCTCCTACCTTGCCGCCGCCATCATCTTCGTCTTCGGCCTGCATTTCCTCGGGGTCATCCGCATCCCCTTCCTGATGCGCGAGGCGCGGGTCCAGTCGAAATCCGACCCCACGACCGCCGCCGGGGCCTATGTCATGGGCCTTGCCTTCGGCTTCGGCTGGACCGCCTGCGTCGGCCCGGTCCTCGCCTCGATCCTGATGATCGCCTCGCAGCAGGACACCCTCGCACGCGGCACCGGCCTTGTCCTGACCTACGGGATCGGGATGACCGCGCCCTTCGTCCTTGCCGCGGTCTTTGCCCGGCCGTTCCTCGGCTGGATGAACCGGAACCGAAAGTATCTCGTCCACATCGAGAAGGTGATGGGCGTGATGCTGATCCTCTTCGCGGTGCTGATCGCCACGGGATCTGTCAACGCCATCGCGGACTTCATGATCCGCCACATGCCCTGGACCACAAAATTCATCTGATCTTCGCAAGGGAGGACCGAATGAAACGCTTCATCGTCGCCGCTTCCACCGCCCTGGCCCTGGCTCTGCCGGCCGCCGCGGTCGAGATACCGCCGCTTGGCGACGACGGGCTGCACAAGCCGGCCTGGCTGCGGGACACGTTCAAGGACCTGCGCGAGGA
>JAGRDU010000017.1 GCA_020446905.1 Paracoccaceae bacterium
GGTCGAGATAGGGCAGGTTCTGAAGGTAAGTGCGGCTTTCCATCAGTTTCTCGGTGCCGCGATGGAGGAGCCCGATATGCGGGTCGCATCGCTCCACCACCTCGCCGTCAAGCTCCAACACGAGGCGAAGAACGCCGTGCGCCGCGGGGTGTTGCGGCCCGAAGTTGATGTTGAAGTTGCGGATACGCTGTTCGCCCGTCAGGAGATCGCGCGACCCGTCGTCATAGGTATTCTGGCGAATATCCCCGTCCATCTCTCAGACCCCTGCCATGTTCGCTTCCCAGGCGGGCGGCAGGCGCCCGATCCGGTCCGCGACGAATTCATATTGCGGGCGAAGAAACTCGACCGCCCGCGCCTTCTGGTCCGGCCGCATGTCGGCCGAAATGCTCTGATGCACCCGCGCGCGCCGGTCGCCCGGGATGTAGTCGATGCCGAGGAAGGCACAGAGCCGTTCCAGCGCGTCGCCCTCGAAGAGATCCTCGCAGGTGCACACGAAGGCCCGCTCGGGTGCCACCGCCTCGGCCAGCTTTTCCAGCGCTGCGCGGTAGTCGCCGCGGATCGCGATGTGATCCTCTCCACCCGCAAGCACCCGGTCGAGGATCAGCCGGGCAAGCTCCGCGGCTGCCTCGTCGCTCTCGCTCCGCCGCTCGGCGATCATGCGGACATGGCTCCAAAGCCGGTCGACGGGATCGCGCATCAGGTAGACGAAGCGCACGTCGGCCCGCAGCTGTGCCATATGCGCCAGCCGATGCGCCGGCAGGAGACTGTAGGCGGGCGTGATCTCGCCCACGATGCGCTCCTCGCCGCGCTCGTCCTCAAGATAGGCGAGATAGGCGGCCTCGTCCTGCGACTTCAGGATGCGGGCATAAAGACGCAGGTTCGCCAGACGCAGGATCCGGTCGCCCTGGTCGTCCTCGTCCGAGAGCGCGATCCGCCGCTCAAGCGCCTCGGACTTGCGATCGAGGTCGCGGAGGTAGAACTCGCGCGTCTTCCGGTCGCCAAGGGTGTCGAAGAAATGCAGCTCCTTGATGCTGCGCAGGGCGCAGTCGGGATGCGCGGCAAGATAGCGGTAGAGCCAGGTGGTCCCCGCCTTGGTCGCGCCGATCCCGAAAAGGAGTACCGGGTCCGACATCAGGCCTTGCCTTCCGTCTTCTCGTCGCCCGGCAGGATGTAGTGCGCGCCTTCCCAGGGGGACATGAAGTCGAACTGGCGGTAGTCCTGCACCAGCTTCACCGGCTCGTAGACGACGCGTTTCAGCGCCTCGTCATAGCGCACCTCGGTATAGCCCGTTGTGGGGAAGTCCTTGCGCAGCGGGTGGCCCCTGAACCCGTAATCGGTCAGCAGCCGCCGCATGTCGGGATGGCCCGAGAAGATGATCCCGAACATGTCGTAGGTCTCGCGCTCGAACCAGCCGGCCGAGGGATGGACCTCGCCGATCGAGGGCACCATCTCATTCTCGCGCACGGCGACTTTCACGCGGATGCGGGCGTTCTGGTACATCGAGAGGAAGTGATAGACGACATCGAACCGTGCCGGCCGCTCGGGGTGATCGACGGCAGTGATGTCCACCAGCGTCGAGAAACGGCAGGTGCGGTCGGCGCGCAGGAAATCGACGAACCCGACGATCCCGGCGGGCGTCACCGTGACATTCAACTCGCCATAGGCGATCTCGGTCGCCAGAACGTCGTCGGGCCGCTTGATCTCGATATGGGCGGCCAGTTCCTGAAGGGCTTCGGACATGGGTCCTCCTCAGCGCACGAGCGTGCCGGTGCGGCGGATCTTCCGCTGCAATTGCAAGATACCGTAGAGCAGCGCCTCGGCGGTCGGGGGGCAGCCGGGGACATAGATGTCCACGGGGACGACCCGGTCGCAGCCGCGCACCACCGAATAACTGTAGTGATAATAGCCGCCGCCGTTCGCACAGGACCCCATGGAGATCACATAGCGCGGGTTCGGCATCTGGTCGTAGACCTTGCGGAGCGCCGGGGCCATCTTGTTCGTGAGCGTGCCCGCAACGATCATCAGGTCGGACTGGCGCGGAGAGGCGCGCGGCGCGGTGCCGAAGCGCTCGAGGTCGTAGCGCGGCATCGACACCTGGATCATCTCGACCGCGCAGCAGGCAAGCCCGAAGGTCATCCAGTGGAGCGAGCCATTGCGCGCCCAGTTGATGATGTCCTCGGTCGTTGTCAGCAGGAACCCCTTGTCCTGCAACTCGCGGTTCAGAGCCTGGGTCGCGACCTCGCGGTCGGCGCCGGCGGTGTTCGCCCCCGTCATCACGCCCATTCCATCGCCCCCTTCTTCCACTCATAGGCGAACCCGGCCGTCAGGACCCCAAGGAACACCATCATCGACCAGAACCCGACCGTGGAGATGTCCTTGAAGGCCACCGCCCACGGGAAGAGGAACGCCACCTCGAGGTCGAAGATGATGAAGAGGATCGAGACGAGGTAGAACCGCACGTCGAACTTCATCCGGGCGTCGTCGAAGGCGTTGAAGCCGCATTCGTAGGCGGAAACCTTCTCGGGGTCCGGGTCGCGCACCGCGATGATCGCGGCGGCGAGGATGAGGACGAGGCCAAGCGCGACCGCCATGCCGAGGAAGATGAGAATCGGGAGGTATTCGCGCAACAGAATGTCCAAGGGTTGGCTCCTACGTCTGGCGCCCGAACGGGCGGCGCGGGGTATGCTACCGCTCGTTTACTCTGCCCCCCCGGCGCGGTCAACTGAACGCGGGCGCGAAAGCTCACGGAAAAGTCAGCGATTTTGCGAAGGCGGCCGGCGTTAGCGGCAACGCAGCGCGGCGGATGCGTCAGCCCGCCCAGACGGGCGGGCGCTTGCCGAAAAAGGCCGCAATCCCTTCGGCCGCCTCGGCGCCTTCCCACCGCTCCACCAGCGCCTCGATCGAGTGCGCAATGAGACTTTCGTCGATCCGCGGCCCCATCGTCCGCGCAAGCGCCTTTGCCGCGGCGACCGCTCCCGGCGCGCAGGAAAGATAGGGGGCGATCTCGGCCTCGACGGCCTCGTCCAGCCGTTCCGGCGCCACGACCCGGGCCAGAAGTCCAAGGGTGACCGCCTCCTCGGCGCCGAAAAGGCGCGCCGACATGAAGACGCGCCGCGCCATCGCCTCGCCCATCCGCGCGAGGACATAGGGGCCGATCGTCGCCGGGATGAGACCGAGCCGCGTTTCGGTCAGACCGAATCGCGCGGAGGTAATGCCGACGGCGACGTCGCACACCGCCATCAGGCCGACGCCCCCGCCGAAGGCATTGCCCTGAACACGGCCGATGACCGGTTTGGGGCAAGTGTTGAGCGCGTGAAGCATCATCGCGAGTTTCGTTGCCTCGCGTGCCCGGGTCGGGCCGTCTGCGGCCATCTGGTCGCGCATCCATCCAAGATCGCCCCCGGCACAGAAACTCTCGCCCGCTCCGGTCAGGACGACAACACGCACCGCGGGATCCTTGCCCAGCGCCCCGGCGGCATCGGTCAGCTCCGCGATCATCTGCGCCGACAGCGCGTTGTGCTTTTCGGCGCGGTTGAGCGTCAGCCGCGCGACGCCGCGCGCATCCGTCTCAGTCTGGATCGTTTCGTACATCCCTCACTCCCACGTCGAATTTTCCCACAGATCCCGCTATCCTCGCATTGCCTGCGCCATCGCCCCCGCCTTGGCGAGCACCGCCGCGTCAAGGCCCGTGTCATATCCCAGCGCCCGAACATGCAGATCTACCGCTTCGGTCGCAACGTTGCCTTTTGCCCCCGGCGCATAGGGACAGCCGCCCAGCCCGCCCACCGACGCATCGAAGACGCGAAGCCCCAGGGCCAGAGAGGCGTCGATGTTCGCAAGGGCACGGCCCGCGGTATCGTGGTAGTGCCCCGCAAGCTCTCCGACCGGCACCTCCCCCAGAACCGCCGTCAGCATCGCGTCGATGGTCTCGGGACGCCCCTGCCCGATCGTATCGCCAAGACTGATCTCGTAGCAGCCCATCGCGCGGAGCGCCGCGGCAACGCGCGCCACCGAGGACGGCGCGACAGGCCCGTCATAGGGACAGTCCGTCGCGACGGAAACATAGCCGCGCACTGGCAGACCGTCCGACCGGGCCGCTTCGGCGACGGGTCGGAACCTCTCCAGGCTCTCGGCAATGCTGCAGTTGAGATTGGCCTTCGAGAACCCTTCGGAGGCCGAGGCGAAAATCGCAACCTCGTCGGCGCGGGCGGCTATCGCGCCCTGATAGCCCTTCAGGTTCGGCGTCAGCGCCGCGTAGCGCACCCCCGGCGCCCGGACGATACCTGCCAGAACCTCGGCGCTGTCGGCCATCTGCGGCACCCATTTCGGGGAAACGAAGCTCGCCACCTCGATCCGGTGAAAGCCCGCGCGGCTGAGACAATCGACCAGCGCGATCTTCTCGGCGGTGGGAATGATCCGCTTTTCGTTCTGAAGCCCGTCACGCGGGCCCATCTCGACGATCTCGACAAGTTCAGGCATCGGGCAGCTCATAAAAATCCTGGGTGTAGATCGTGCTCCGTCCGCCTTTCAGGACCGCACGCCGATAGGCGGGCCGCGCTTCGGCCCGGGCGCAATAGGCGGCCGCCACCGGATAGGCCTCGCGGCGAACGAAGCGGAACACCGCCTCGATGTTGAAGCCGAGCATGCAATCAGCCGCGGAGAAGTCGCCAAGCAGCCACTCGCAGTCCGCAAGGTGCGCCTCGAGCGCGCGCATCGTGACGTCGAGCCGTTTGGTGTCGAGCTTCATCAGAACCGGCGAGCGGGCGCTTTGGGGCCGCAGGAAGATGTGCTGGATATTGAGGTTTTGCAGGATGTTGGCCTGCGTTTCCGCGAAATGGACCCATTCGAGGAAATCGGCCCGGTCCGCCGCGCCCCGGCCCGGCGCCAGCCGCCCGCGCGTCTCGGTCAGGTATTCCGCGATGGCGCCGCTCTCGAAGATCACCCGCCCGTCAACCTCCAGCGCCGGCACCCGGCCGGCCGGGCTGAGCGCGCGGAACTCCGGGCTGCGCAGGCTCCCGTCGGTCAGCGACCAGATACGGATCTCGAATTCCTCGCCCAATTCCTCCAGAAGCCACAGCACCCGGAACGAGCGGGAGCCGGGAACGTGGTGCAGCCGGATCACGCCTCTTCCTCCAGCCGGACGAGGGCGGCCCCCGCCTCGACCTGCGCCCCCGCCGCGACGAGGACCTCGGCAACGGTGCCGTCCCGGGCGGCGGTCAGCGTGTGCTCCATCTTCATCGCTTCGAGCACCGCGAGCCGGTCGCCAGCAGTGACCACCTGCCCCGCCGTCACGAAGACCGCCTTCACAAGGCCCGGCATCGGTGAGAGCGTCAGCCCGCCGCCGCCCGCATCGGCGGCACGGGCCAGAGGATCGGTGAGGTCGAAGTGATGCGCGCCGGTGCCGAAGACGCTGATCTGACCCGGGGTAGAGACGATCCGCGCGACGGCCGGCGTTCCGTTCACCCACCAGCGGCCCGAAAGGTGGCGGCAGTCGGCGACCTCATCGGCAATCGAGACGCGAACCCGGTCCGGTGCCAGCACCTCGGCACTGGCCTCCAGCCCGGCCAGCCTCGCGGAGCGGCGGAGCGGCGCCCAGAGCGAGAATCCGGCGAAGGCTGCGCCGCCCTCCGCAAGGCCCAGCGCGCCGATAGCCGCCAGCGCTCTTGTCGCCAGATCGGGGACGTCCACAGCGGTCAGAGCTTCGAGGTCGCGGGCGATGAGGCCGGTGTCCACGTCGCCCTTCGCGAACCCCTCGTGACGGGACAGCGCCGCAAGGAACGAAAGGTTGGTGACGGAACCCGCGACCTCGGTCGCCTCGAGCGCGGCCGTCAACTGGCGGAGCGCGATGTCCCGCGTCTCCCCGTGCACGATGATCTTGGCGATCATCGGATCGTACCAGGGGCTGATCGTGTCGCCAGGGCGCACCCCGGTCTCGGCCCGCGCGTCTTCGGGGAATTTCAGATGGGTCAGGGTGCCCGTGGCGGGCAGGAAGCCCGCCGGAACGTCCTCGGCATAGAGCCGGGCCTCGAAGGCGTGGCCGGAAAGGCGGATGTCGTCTTGGGTCGCCGGCAGCGCCTCGCCGCTCGCGACGCGAAGCTGCCATTCGACAAGGTCGATACCTGTGACGGCCTCGGTCACCGGATGCTCGACCTGAAGCCGCGTGTTCATCTCCATGAACCAGAAGCGGTCGGGGCGGAGACCTTCCGAGGCATCGACGATGAACTCGATTGTACCGGCGCCCGCATAGCCGATCGCCTCGGCCGCGCGCACGGCGGCCTGCCCCATCGCGGCGCGCATTTCTTCGGTCATGCCGGGCGCCGGGGCTTCCTCGATCACCTTCTGGTGACGCCGCTGGAGCGAGCAGTCGCGCTCGTAGAGGTGGACCGCGCGTTTGCCGTCGCCGAAGACCTGCACCTCGATATGGCGGGGCTTCTGCACGAATTTCTCGATGAGAACCGCCGGGTTACCGAAGGCTGTCCGCGCCTCCGATTGCGCGCTCTCCAGCTTCTCGGGGAAGTCCTGCGGCTGCTCGACCAGCCGCATCCCCTTGCCGCCGCCCCCCGCGACCGCCTTGATGAGGACGGGATAGCCGATGGCGTCTGCCGCCCCCGAGAGATGCTCGGGGTCCTGATTGGCCCCGTGATACCCGGGCACCACCGGCACGCCCGCCTTTTCCATCAACGCCTTTGCGGCATCCTTAAGGCCCATCGCGCGGATTGCCTTTGCCGATGGGCCGATGAAGGTCAGGCCCGCCGCTTCGACGGCATCGACGAAATCGGGGTTCTCCGACAGGAACCCGTAGCCCGGATGTACCGCCTTCGCCCCTGTCGCCAGTGCCGCCGCGATAATCGCGTCCCCACGCAGATAACTGTCCTTTGGCGCCGGGCCGCCGATAAACACCGCCTCGTCCGCCATCGCGACATGGCGGGCGCCTGCATCCGCGTCCGAATAGACGGCGACCGTTCGGACACCGAGCCTGCGGGCCGTGTCGATCACGCGGGCTGCGATTTCGCCCCGGTTGGCGATCAGGATCTTTTGGAACATGGCATCGTCCCTGTTGCGAGGTCGCATGAGTATTTTGGCCAAGAAGAAGGCGTCATGGCGTGAGATCTTCGATCAGGCGGAAGCGCTCGCAGATCAGTTCCATCTCCTCCGACCAGCCGCCGTTGCGCTCGAAATAGGCGCGATGACCTTCGCGCCAGCCGGCCAGCGTGTCGTTCTCTCCCTCGGCGAGCGCGAAATCGGCGTCCATGTCGCAAAAGCGCTTGATCGTGACATCCACGGTTTCGATCACCAGCGCCGGGATGCCGTCCCAGTTCAGCGCGATGTCGCGGCGGCCGGGAACCGGGGGCGGCTCGCCACCCTCCTGAAAGTCGCGTAAGGCACCGCAGGTGGCGCGCTTCTTTCCTGCGCGGACCAGCGCAAGAAGCTCCTCGCACATCTCGCGGCTGTCCCCGAATGTGAAGGTGACCGCGCCGGGGTAGCGCGCCTTTAGCGCGGCGATACGATCCTCGGCCTTCATGCGCACCACCCTTCCCGCTGACCACCGCCATAGGACCTTGCATATCCGCCCTCGATCATTCGGGCGGCGAGTGGCGCGCCATCGAGGAAGACCGCGACAAGGGCGCGGCCGTAACGGTCGGTCCCCTCGCGCACGAGCGTGACCTTGTCCGCGCTCCAGAGCGCCCGGCGCAGCGCCCATTGCGCCCCGGTTGCCGCAAGGAGTTCCGACGCGCAGGAGGGCGAGAAAAGCTCGGGCGTATCGAAACCGGTCAGACGGGCTTTCACATTGCCGCGTCCGGGGCAGAACATCCGCACCGTATCGCCGTCGATCACCTGATAGATGCGGCAGGCACCATCCGGCTCCGCGATGGGTTTCACGGCGGCGAAAACTGCGTCCGACGCCGCCGGCAGCACGATGAGCCCGAGTCCCGCGCTGACAAGCACGGCGCTGAGGTAGAACCTGGGATCGGCCAGCCGCGCGAGGCGGCGGGACCGCCGGTAGTCGCGGCCACAGGGGGCCACGTTATTGCGGGGGCGCACCATCACTCACATCCGGAAGACGCCGAAGCGCGTGGCGTCGATGGGCGCATTGAGCGCAGCGGAGAGCGAGAGCGCGAGCACCTGCCGCGATTTCCTTGGGTCGATGATGCCATCGTCCCAGAGGCGCGCCGAGGCGTAGAGCGGGTGCGACTGCTCCTCGAACATCTCGATCGTCGGGCGCTTGAACTCCGCCTCTTCCTCTGGCGACCAAACGCCCCCGGACCGTTCGATCCCCTCGCGCCGGACGGTGGCGAGGACGCCCGCCGCCTGCTCGCCGCCCATGACCGAGATGCGGGAGTTGGGCCAGGTCCAGAGGAACCGGGGCGAATAGGCCCGGCCCGCCATGCCGTAGTTGCCCGCGCCGAAGCTCCCGCCGACCAGCATGGTGATCTTC
>JAGRDU010000018.1:0-12736 GCA_020446905.1 Paracoccaceae bacterium
AGCCCATCTGGGGTCTCCTCAAGTTCAGGACGAGGCCCCTTATCCGATTGCCGGGCACAGATAAAGGGGGCGCAATGCTGCAGCGCAGAAATGTTGCCCCGACACACGCTCAGACGCCGTGCAGCGTCACCCTTGGATCGCGCGCGGCCAGCGCCCGGACGAACCGCGCCTCGGTCTCGAAATCGTGCGGCACCTGATCGGCGCTCCGCGATCCCGTCAGCGACTTCGAGGCGAAGAAGTCGAAGCCGTGAAGATGCAACTCCTTCAGCTCGCTCTCGGCAAGGAACTCCACCATCATCAGTCCGGTCGTCGGCGGCGCGCCCAGCGCGGTGCCAAGCCGCTGCCAGTCTGACCGCTCGTGCAGATAAAACCCATGCGAGGCCGCGTCGCGCCACGTCAGGCGCTTGCGCTTGTGGCTCATCCAGAGAATGCGTCGCGGCCGGATACGCTCAAGTTCGCGCTCCGGGATGGTCGTCGCAAGCGCCAGCCAGTCGGTCCGCGCGCCATGCGTCCGTGTCGCCGGCATCGGCGCCCGGTTGATCCGGATCACGAGGTCGGCCCGGTCGATCTCCCCGCCCTCGTCCCGCTCGACCAGAGATCGCGCGTTTCCGACCAGCGCCACCCGCCTGCCCTTCAGCTCTGCCATGAGCTCGGCCTTCGGCACCGAGAGCCCGCGCAGCGGAGCCTCGAGCCGCAGCGTCCGCGCCAAAAGAAATCCCAGCTTCGTCACCATCTCTCTCCTGCCAGAAGGCGCCGGTAGACCGCGACGATGGCCGCCGCCTCGTCCTCGATCCGGAACCTCTCGCGCACCCTCGCGAGCGAGGCCGCCCCGGCAGCCGCGCGTCGCCCCGCATCATCGAGAAGGGGCGCGATTGCCCCGGTCATCGCGGCGACGTCGCCTGGCACGACCAGCTGGCCCGTCTCTTCCGTCACGATCTCCTCGAACGCGCCGACCCGCGTCGCCACCACCGGGACACCGCAGGCCATCGCCTCGATCGGCGTCAGGCCGAACCCCTCCCAGCGCTGCGGCGCGACATAAAGGTCGAGCGCGCGGTACCAGTCGGCGACCTGATCCACCGGCACCTCGGGCGGAAAGAGGATTCGGTCCGACAGCCCGGCCGCCGCGACCCGCGCCTTGAGGTCCTTCAGGAACCCCTCCTGCCCTTCGGTCGCGCGCCCCATCGCGATGGCCGTGACCCCCGGGCGTTCCCCGAGAAGCGCGATACAGGCGTCCACGAAGACATCCGTGCCCTTCTGCGCCCGGATGCGCCCGAAACAGCCGAGGATCACGTGATCCTCCGGCAGGCCAAGGCGCCGCCTGAGCGCACCCCGATCCGTCACCGGTGCGAATCCCGCCGTGTCGATGCCATGAAGGATCACGACCGGCGCGCGCTCCAGATAGGCCGCCGTCCGCCCCGAGGTCGCGATCAGGCCGTCCATCCTCGAGATCAGCCATTTGGTATAGCCCGTGTGGCGCCGCTGCGAGGCCGAGGTGAACAGCAGTACCAGCCGTCGCCGCAGAACCCCGCGCAGGAACAGCCCCAGCGCCATCTCGGTATTGCGCCGCGCGTGCCAGACCCTTGGCCGGTCGCGCGGCATCCGCACCACGCGCGATAGCGGCAGATGCGGCACCTCGGCCGGCAACCCGGGCCCCGTGGCGACAATCCCGATCATGCGCGCCTGCAGCGGCACCAGCCGCGCGATCGTCGCCGTCACGCCCGAGAGCCGGCGCTTGAGGTTCGGTGCGATCACCTCGATCTGACGGATATCGGGCTCCATCTGGGTCCTCCTGCCCGCTGGTTAGCGGAAGGACAGGCCCATTGCTAGGCCGCGCTGCCCGAGGCCCTCGGCGCGCCGAGCCTCGGGTGCAGGCGCCCGGCGACCCCGGCCATGACGCCCAGTCCCGCGGAGGCCGCGACAAAGACCCCGGCGGTCGGCGCGACCAGCAGCACCAGCCAGGCGACGCCCGGCGTCAGGATGCCCGAGACATCGCGAAAGCTGGAATAGACCGCCGACATCTCCGTGCGCTCCGCTGGCTTTACCGCCATCAGGAACGGCAGCCCGCCGAAGGTGTCGAGCATGACGAGGAACACCGACCCCGCGAAAAGCCCGATCAGCGCGGCCGGCGCCCAGACCTGCCCGAGCCCGGCGAAAAGGAACGCGAGCGAGGCACAGGCAAAGGCGGTGCGGATCGCCTGGCGCAACCCCCTGACCCGCATCCAGCGCATGATGAAAGGCGCCGCCAGCAGCATCGCGTTCGACACCGAGAAGGCCGCGCTCGCCACCCCGTCGCCCAGGCCCGCCTCGATGCAGAAGATCGGCAGATAGACGACATAGACCCACCAGCCCGACGACCGCACCACCGCGAAAAGCCAGCCCGCGATCAGCCGCGGCTGGCGGAAGAACCGCCCCAGATAGGCAAGCGGATTGGCCACCGGCGCCCTCGCCCGCGTAATGAGCTTGCCGTTGCCGAGCCGGAGCACCCAGAAGGTCGTCAGCAACAGAAGCGCGAAGCCGATCGCGATCAGGAACGGCAGTGGCGCCCACCACTTCCAGAAGATCACCCCCAGCACCGGCCCGACCGCCCACGAGACGCCGCTGTACAGCAGCTTCTGCGTCTCGACCCGGCCAAGATCGTGCCGCGCGATGAAGTCCATGACATAGGCGTTGGTGCAGACAAAGACCGTCACGGTCGCGAAATTCGCCAGTACCATCGCGAAGGGCGCGGCCGCCCCGCCCCGGATCGCGAGCAGCGCCCCGATGACGTAAAGGCTCGCCCCCGCCGTATAGACCCAGCGGCGCGGCACGTGCCGGTTCAGCCAGGGCACCATCAGCCCCCAGGTCAGGGACGCGATCCCGGCCAGGAAATAGACAAGGCTGACCCGCGCCGCGTCTTCGTCCATCGCCTGATACATGACAAGGGGCCAAACCGAGACGAGCGTACCCCTCAGAGAGGCCTCGATCCCCGCGAGCACGGCAAATCCTTTCACGCCGGGGGTCGGCGCGTGGCGCAGGAACTCCGGAATGTTGCGGCTCAGCATCGGGCCTCCCTGCCCGAGACTTGCGCCGCGGGGGCAGGGGCCGTCTGAGACGTTTCCGACTAAAGCTGGTCGTATTGGGCCGCCTCAGGCGGTGCGTGCCAGCATGGTCGCAAAGCGCCGCCGCGCCTCGGGCAGGGGCCTATGACCGAGATCGGGGAACAGCCGGTGTTCGAGAAACCAACCCGTCGTCCCCAGCGCCACCGCGATCTCGGCCGCATCCGCTGGACCCTGCCCCAGTAGGCAGGCCGGCAGCGGCAAGAGCCGGTCCGCCCAGCCCCCGGCCGCGCCCCGCGCCACCGCCCGCCCCGATTTCGGGCTGACATAGGCAAGATCCTCGCGCGCGCCGGTCACCGCGCAGGAGCCAAGGTCAAGACCGTAGCCAAGTTCCTCAAGCAGCCCGAGTTCCCAGCCGAGATATCCCCGCACCCAGTCGCCCGCACCGGCCATGTCGTCGAGAAGCCCGATCGTCGCGCCATAAAGCGCCGGATGCGCCTCGCGCTCGGGCAGCGCCGCGTGCAAGAGCGCGCAGACCGCGTTGAGCCCCGCCAGCGCCAGCCGGTCGCCCATCACCCCGGCGCGCGAGCGCAGGGGCTCGACCGTGAAACTCCCGATATGATCCTCGAGCCGCGCGCGCCAGGTCAGATCCAGCTGCGCCCCGGGCTGCAGAAGCGGCGCGACCTTGCGCGACGCCCCGCCCTTCACGACCCCGGCATGACGCCCGTGCGACGCGGTGAAGACCTCGATGATCGCCGAGGTTTCGCCGTGCCGCCGCACGGACAGAAGCGCGCCTTCGTCCCGCCAGTCCATCGCGTCACCCTCGGCCCCCGGGGCTCACTCGGCAAGCCCCTCCTCGTCAAGCAGAGTCCGCCCCTCGCGGCTCTCGATCTCGATCACCCAGAGGTCGGGGTCCATCTTCCTCTGCCGGGAAATCGCGGCATCCACCTCCGCCTCCGCCCCCTCGGCCAGCACGACCCAGGCCCGCGCCCCGGTCATCAGGTCGAACGACCGCTGGAACGCCCGTGCGAGCCCGTCCAGAGTGGCCAGCTTCACCAGCACCGCCCCCGCTGTCGCATCCCCCCGCGCCACCACGTATGCCGGAATATGTGCCGCCTGCAGCCGCGCAAGATAGGCCCTGACCCAGAAATCCGCCGTCAGACGGGCGCTCATCCCCCCACCCCTTCACTGTGGCGTCAAATACTCCCGCCGGAGGCAGGCCGCCGAGCGGGGGCTCGAAGCCCCCCGAGACGGCCCCGCCCGGCCCTCAGTCGCCATCCTTGAACTCGAGCCCCATTTCGGTATAGCGCTCCTTCTCCTCAAGCCAGTTCGGCCGCACCTTCACCTGCAAAAACAGATGCACCGGCCGCCCGAGGAACTCCGTCAGCTCCACCCGCGCGTCGCGCCCGACCGCCTTGATCGTTTCTCCCCTGTGGCCAAGGACGATCCCCTTGTGCCCGTCGCGCGCCACATAGATCAGCTGGTCGATCCGGGCCGAACCGTCCTCACGCTCTTCCCACCGCTCGGTCTCGACGGTCAGTTGATAGGGCAGCTCCTCATGCAGCCGCAAAGTCAGCTTCTCGCGCGTCACTTCCGCCGCGATCATGCGAAGCGGCAGGTCCGCGATCTGATCCTCGGGATAGAACCACGCGCCCTCGGGCAGTTCCGCCCCAAGCCATGCCTTCAGATCCTCCACGCCATGCCCCCGCTCGGCCGAGATCATGAAAGTCCTGGCAAACGGGTAGGCCGCGTTCATCTCCTCGGCCAGCGCCAGCAGGGCTTCGGCCTTCACCCGGTCGATCTTGTNNCTTGTTGATCGCCAGCGCCACCGGCTTGCCCTTCGGCAGTTCCTCGGCCACCCGGTCGAGGATCGCCTGAACGCCCTCGGTCAATCCCCGGTGCGCCTCGATCAGCAGAACCACGATATCGGCATCCGCCGCCCCGCCCCAGGCCGCCTTGACCATCGCCCGGTCGAGCCGCCGCCGCGGCCGGAACAGCCCCGGCGTATCGACAAAGACGATCTGCGCGGCCCCTTCCATCGCGATCCCGCGAATGCGCGCCCGCGTCGTTTGCACCTTTTGCGTCACGATCGACACCTTCGCCCCGACCATGCGGTTCAAAAGCGTCGACTTGCCGGCGTTCGGCTCCCCGATCAGGGCGACAAAGCCCGCGCGCGTCACATCTCCGGCCTCAGCCAACCGTCTTCTCCATCCGTGCCAGAAGCGCCTTTGCCGCCGCCTGTTCCGCCTGCCGCTTCGATCCGGCCTTCGCAACCTCGGCCTCGCCCGTCACGAGCCGCGCCTCGACAGTGAAGACCGGTTGATGATCCGGCCCCTCACGGTCCAGCTCCACGTAGTCCGGCGGCGGCAGCCCCCGCGCCTGCGCCCATTCCTGAAGGCTCGTCTTCGGATCCCGGGCATCGACCTCGACCGACCCGACCCGGCTTCCCCAAAGCCGCAGTACCAGCGCGCGCGCCGCCTCGAACCCGGCGTCGAGATAGACGGCGGCGATCACCGCCTCCATCGCATTCGCCAGAAGCGCCTCCTTCCGCCGCCCGCCCGACATCATCTCGGACCGGCCGAGCTTAAGCACCGCACCGAGGTCGATCTCGCGTGCGACATCCGCGCAGGTCTCCTTCCGCACCAAAGCGTTGAAGCGCGGCGCCAGTTGCCCCTCGCTCGCGCCCCTGTCGGCCGCCAGCAGCGCCTCGGCCATCACGAGGCCCAGCACCCGGTCGCCAAGGAACTCCAGCCGCTCATTGTCGGGCCGCGTCGCCGAGGCAATGGAAGCATGGGTGACCGCGCGCACCAGAAGCTCGGGGCGGCGAAAGTCGTGCCCGATCCGGGCCACGAAGGCGGAAAGGTCGGACCCCAGCCTCACTCCACCGCCTTGAAGAAGCGGTCGGCACGCCAGGTCCAGAAGAAGAAAAGCGACTTGCCGGCGGAGGAGAACATGATCCGGTCCGCGCGCCCGATCAGGTATTCGGCCGGCAGCATCCCGACCCCGCCGACCGACACCGCGAAACGGCTGTCCTGCGAATTGTCGCGGTTGTCGCCCATGAAGAAATAGTTGCCCGCCGGCACCGTGAAGAGCGGCGTGTTGTCGGCCGGAAAGTTGCCGATGTTCAGGATGTCATGCGAGCGCCCGTTCGGCAGCGTCTCGGTAAAGCGCTCCTTCACGCAGGTCGCGCCGATCCCCACCGGGTCGTTGGCGCAGCGCGGCATCGCGCCTTGCGAGCCCTGCGGCGCCTTCATCTCCTCGAAGGGGGCGGCGGGTTCCTGCGGAACCTGCTGGCCGTTCAGCCAGAGCTGGCCGTCCTTCACCTGTACCGTATCCCCCGGCAGGCCAATGAGCCGCTTGATGAAATCCGCCCCCGTGCCGGGATGACGGAACACCACGACATCTCCGCGCTCTGGCTCGCGCGCCAGGATCCGCCCGGTGATCGGGCAAAGCGCGAAGGGGCAGGAATACTTGGAATAGCCATAGGCCATCTTGTTGACGAAGAGGAAATCGCCGATCAGCAGCGTATCCTTCATCGAGCCCGAGGGGATCCAGAAGGGCTGGTAGAAGAGCGTCCGGAACACGCCTGCGATCAGCAACGCATAGACCACCGTCTTGATCGTCTCGACGATCCCGTCCTTTGCCGCTGAGGCCATGATATGCTTTCCGTCCTGCCCGGTCCTGCCCGTGCCGCTACATGCGCGCCGAGGCCGCCCAAGTCAAGGTTTGGCCGGACCGCCGGCAAGAGGCCGCGCCTCGATCACCACGAAGGCCTGCGCCCAGGGGTGATCGTCGGTCAGGGTGACATGGACGATGGCCTCGTGCCCCTCGGGCGTCATCTCGGCCAGACGTTCCGCTGCCCAGCCGGTCAGATGCATCACGGGCTGTCCCGTGCGCAGGTTCGACACCGCCATGTCCTTCCACGAGATGCCCATGCGCAGGCCTGTGCCCAGCGCCTTGGAACAGGCCTCCTTCGCCGCCCAGCGCTTGGCATAGGTCCCGGCCCGGTCAGCGCGCCGCTCGGCCTTCGCCTGTTCGACATCGGTGAAGACCCGGGTCAGGAACCGCTCCCCGAACCGGTCGAGCGTCGCCTGGATACGCTCGATATTGGCCAGATCGGTGCCGATGCCAAGGATCATGCGCGGGCCGCATCCATCAGCCGGCGCATCTCGGCGATCGCGGGCCCGAGGCCGGTGAAGATCGCCTCGCCGATCAGGAAATGACCGATGTTCAGCTCGCGCACCTCGGGAAAGGCCGCGACGGGGCCGACCGTGTCATAGGTCAGCCCATGCCCCGCATGAACCTCGAGCCCCAGGGAATGGGCAAAGGCCGACATCTCGCGCAGGCGGGCAAGCTCGGCATCCCGCTCGGCCAGCTTCCCCTCGGCGTGAAGATCGCAATAGGCGCCGGTATGCAGCTCCACCACCGCGGCGCCGATCCGCGCGGCCGCCTCGATCTGCGCGGCGTCGGCGGCAATGAAGATCGAGACGCGGCACCCAGCCTCGGCCAAGGGCGCGATGAAATGCGCCAGCCGGTTCTCCTCGCGCGCGACCTCTAGGCCGCCCTCGGTCGTCCGCTCCTCGCGCTTTTCGGGCACGATGCAGACGGCGTGCGGCCGATGGCGCAGCGCGATCTTCTGCATTTCCCCGGTCGCGGCCATCTCGAAGTTTAAGGGCAGCGCCAGCGCCTCCATCAGCCGCTCGATGTCTCGGTCGGTGATGTGCCGGCGATCCTCGCGCAGATGCGCGGTGATGCCGTCGGCGCCTGCCGCCTCGGCCAGCATCGCCGCGCGCACCGGGTCGGGATAGGCCGAGCCGCGGGCGTTCCGGACGGTCGCCACATGGTCGATATTCAAGCCAAGCCTCAGATGCGTCACTTGCGGGTCACTCCGTTCCAGATCGTTGGCCCGACACTAGCTGCGCGCGCCGCCCGGGCGAAAGGACGAAATCGTACCCGTCACGATTCGCTCGTCTTGCCCTTCTCGGCCGCCTGTTCGGCCCTGGCATGGACCTTGGCGCGCAGTTTCTCGAAACGGTCCTTCAGCCGCTTGCGGCGGTGCTTCTGGTAGGCCTCGATGATCGGCTCCGAAAGGTAATAGGCAATGACCCCGGCGATGACCCCCGGGATGAAGCCACCGACGAGATAGGGCAGGAAAATCTCGTTCCAGAAATTGTAGAGATTCCCCCACTGCGCGGTTGCGTCGGTGAACATGGCCAGAACGTTGTGCTTCAGGTCGGCGGCGGCCCCGACGAACTTGCCGAACAGAGTATCGTGCTGGCTTTCGTCGAACTTGGTGCCAAGAAGCCAATGTCCGAACTTCATGGAAAACAGCGCGATGATCGGAAAGGTGATCGGGTTTCCGAAGAACGTCCCCAGAAGCGCCGCGAGCAGGTTCCCCCTCACGATCCAGGCCGAGATCACCGCCGTGATGAAGTGGAATCCGTAGAACGGCGTAAAACTGATGAAGACGCCCGCACCGACCCCCCGCGCGATCCGGTGAGGATTGTCCGGCAGGCGGCGGATGCGGTGCTTGACGTAGTGAAAGGCCCGAGTCCAACCGCCACGGGGCCAGACGGCCTCGGTCAGCATCTGCAGATAGGTCCGCGGGTTTCGCCGCTTGAAGACCACGTCCGTTCCTTCCCGCCCCCCTCAGGGCTTCCGGCTCAGGTCGCGGTAGCGTTCGACCTGCGCCACGTCGCTTTCCGCCTCGAGCGCGGTCAGCACCATATGGAGATGCTCGGCATCCCTCAGATCCACTTCCACGATAAGACGGTAAAAATCCGGCTTTCGATCGACGAAAGTGAGATCGGAGATATTGGCCTTCTGCAATCCTATCAAGGTGCAGATGCGTCCGAGTACGCCGGCATCGTTCGCAATCGTGAGATTGAGGCTGACCGTGTAGACCGGCGCGTGCCGGCCGGAATGCCAGTGAAGGTCGACCCAGCGTGCCGGCTGGTCCTCGAACTCGGCCAGCGCCGGGCAGTCGATGGCATGCACGACGACGCCCTGACCGCGATAGGTGATGCCGACGATCCGCTCGCCCGGTACAGGCTGGCAGCAATTGGCGCGGCGGAACGACTGGTCGGCGGTCAGACCCAGGACCGCGCGCCTGGCATCAACCTCCTCCACCGCCTGCCGGGTCGCAAGCTCGGGGTAGAGCGCCTCGATCACCTCGCTCGCACTCAACTCGGCACTGCCGAGGCGCGCCAGCACCTCCTTCTCGTCCGGCAGGCCGAGCGTCTTTGCCGCCGTCCGAAGCGCCTTGTCGGTCACCTTGCGGTCGATATGCTCGAACGCGACGCGCGCCAGTTCCTGGCCCAGCTTGATGAACCGCTCGCGGTCCTCCTCACGCAGACTGCGCCGGATCGCCGACTTCGCCCGCCCCGTCACCACAATGTCGATCCAGGTCGCCTGTGGCCGCTGCCCGGTCGCGGTGATGATCTCGACCGACTGACCGTTCTTCAGCCGGGTCCAGAGCGGCACGCGGATGCCGTCCACCTTGGCGCCGACGGTCGAGTTGCCGATTCGCGTATGGATCGAATAGGCAAAGTCGAGCGGTGTCGCCCCCTTCGGAAGTTGCACCACGTCGCCCTTCGGCGTGAAGCAGAAGACCTGATCGGAATACATCTCGAGCTTCACGTTCTCGAGGAAGTCGTCGTTGTCGTCGCCGGTATCGAAGCGCTCGGTCAGCGAGGCGATCCAGCGCGCGGGATCGACCGCGAAGGGGTTCTCCGCCCGCTTGCCGTCGCGGTAGGACCAATGCGCGGCGACACCGGATTCGGCGACCTCGTGCATCTGGCGGGTGCGGATCTGCACCTCGACGCGCTTGCCGTCACGGCCCGAAACGGTGGTGTGGATCGACCGGTAGCCGTTCGATTTCGGCTGGCTGATGTAATCCTTGAACCGTCCCGGAACCGCCCGCCATCGGCGGTGGATCACACCGAGGATGCGGTAGCAGTCCGCCTCGGACTGGGCGATCACCCGGAACCCGTAGATGTCCGACAGGCGCGAGAAGGCGAGCCGCTTCTCCTGCATCTTGCGCCAGATCGAATAGGGCTTTTTCGCGCGGCCGAAGACATCCGCCTCGATCCCCTCGCGCTCAAGCTCGGACCGGATATCGGCGGTGATCTTGTGGATCACGTCGCCGGTCTCGTTCTGCAGAAGAACATAGCGCCGGATGATCGAGGACCGCGCCTCGGGATTCAGGACCTTGAACGACAGGTCCTCGAGCTCCTCGCGCATCCACTGCATGCCCATCCGGCCGGCGAGCGGCGCGAAGACATCCATCGTTTCGCGCGCCTTCCTGGCCTGCTTTTCCGGCGGCAGCGACTTGATCGTGCGCATGTTGTGCAGCCGGTCGGCGAGTTTCACGAGGATCACTCGCAGGTCCTTCGACATCGCCATGAAGAGCTTGCGGAAGTTCTCCGACTGCTTGTTCTCGGTCGAGGAAAGCTGCAGGTTCGTCAGCTTGGTGACCCCGTCCACAAGCTCGGCGATCTCCGCGCCGAACTTCTCGGCGATCTCGGAATAGGTGGACTTCGTGTCCTCGATCGTGTCGTGCAACAGCGCGGTCACGATCGTCGCATCGTCCAGCCGCTGCTCGGTCAGGATCGCGGCAACGGCGGCGGGATGGGTGAAGTAATCCTCGCCCGAGCGACGCTTCTGCCCCTCGTGCATCCGGCGCCCGTAGTCATAGGCGCGCCGGATCAGGTCCTTGTTGGTGCGGGGGTTGTAGTTGCGGACCAGCGCGATCAGGTCTTCGACGTCGATCATGCTGCGCCGCGACCTCGCCTCGGGCCTCAGCCCTGCCCCTGGGCTTCCATCAGCGCGCGAAGCAGCTTCTCTTCGGACAGGTCGTCCTCGGCCGGCCGGTCGACCTCGGACCCCATCAGAAGCGCCATCGCGTCGTCCTCGGCCTCGTCGACCTCGATCTGGGTCTGGTGGCTCTCGATCATGCGCTCGCGCAGGGTCGAGGCGGTCTGCGTCTCTTCGGCGATCTCGCGCAGCGACACGACGGGATTCTTGTCGTTGTCGCGGTCGATGGTGATCGGCGAGCCGGAGGCGATTTCGCGGGCCCGGTGCGACGCGAGCAGAACAAGCTCGAACCGGTTCGGAACCTTGTCAACGCAATCTTCGACCGTCACGCGGGCCATGGGCAACTCCAATCGGACTGGGAGATGGAAGCCGCTATTTAGGCCTTTGCATTTCCCTTGACAAGCAAAGAGTCTTCACCCCCACGGGCGAATTGCCGCGATTTCCTCTTCGGACAGCGCATTTGCCATCCCCGCGACGGTCACGCCGGTGACCGGATGCCGCCAGCCCGGCGCGATATCGGCAAGGGGAATCAGGACGAAGCCGCGGTCCTGCAACCGGGGATGAGGCAGGATCAGCCGGTCCGGTGCGGTCTCGGCCTGTCGCTCGGGCGCCAGGTCCGCCCAGCCGTGCCAGACCTTCTCGTCGGGCCGCACCTCGGCACCGTAGAAGAGGAGGTCGAGGTCGAGTGTCCGGGCGCCCCAGCGCCTCTCGCGGACGCGACCGTGGTTCGCCTCGATCTCGTGCAGAGCGGAAAGCACGGTTTCACAACCCTGAGCGCATTCGACAAGGACCGCCGCATTGACGAAATCGGGCCCGGCGCCTATTGGAAATGCAGGCGTCCGATAGAACCGCGAAACGGCGACAATTGCCCCCACCACTCGCGCAATTTCGCCAATCGCAGAAACAATAGTTTGCGCCGGACTGCCGAAATGTGACGGCCAATTGCCGCCCAGTGCGATCGCTGCTAGCGTTTCCCCGTTTTCGGGGTCCTGACTAGCCTTTAGAACAGATTTCCAGTGCGGCGCCAATTTGCCATTCCCTAGAAGACGACGACGAAACCGTTCCCTGTCCGTTTGTCCACCCAAACGCCTTTGGACACCGAGCGGTGGTATTTTGGAAGGAACAATTGATGTTCTACAAGGACGAACGGCTCGCGCTGTTCATTGACGGATCGAATCTTTACGCCGCCGCCAAGGCGCTTGGGTTCGATATCGACTACAAGCTCCTCCGGCAGGAGTTCGAGCGCCGCGGAAAACTCCTGCGCGCGTTCTACTACACCGCGCTCCTGGAGAACGACGAATACTCGCCGATCCGGCCGCTGGTGGACTGGCTCCACTACAACGGCTTCTGCATGGTGACGAAACCGGCCAAGGAATACACCGACAGCCAGGGCCGCCGGAAGGTGAAGGGCAACATGGATATCGAGCTGACGGTCGATGCCATGGAACTGGCCCCGCGCGTCGACCACATTGTGCTCTTTTCCGGCGACGGCGATTTCCGCCCGCTGGTCGAAAGTCTCCAGCGTCAGGGCGTACGCGTCTCGGTCGTCTCGACGATCCGCAGCCAGCCGCCGATGATCGCCGACGAATTGCGCCGCCAGGCCGACAACTTCATCGAGCTTGACGCACTGCGCGACGTCATCGGCCGCCCCCCGCGCGAGCCGCGGGTGGAGCGCGAGGACAGCACTGTCGTCGGACGCTGACGCTGACGTCAGCCCGCGGCCGGTTGCCGCCTTCGGGCGGCTCGGCTACGTTTGCGCCGCATTGCGACGGGACTTTCCATGGCCGAACCCCTGACCCTCTACCTCGCCGCCCCGCGCGGCTTTTGCGCGGGCGTCGACCGCGCCATAAAGATCGTCGAGATGGCGATCGAGAAATGGGGCGCGC
>JAGRDU010000018.1:12744-23236 GCA_020446905.1 Paracoccaceae bacterium
GAGATCGTGCATAACAAGTTCGTGGTGGACGGCCTGCGCGACAAGGGCGCCGTCTTCGTCGAGGAACTGGACGACTGCCCGGACGACCGCCCGGTGATCTTCTCGGCCCATGGCGTCCCGAAAGCCGTCCCGGCCGAGGCCGCGCGGCGCGAGATGGTCTATGTCGACGCGACCTGCCCCTTGGTCAGCAAGGTCCATATCGAGGCCGAACGACATCATGCCGAGGGGCTTCAGATGGTGATGATCGGCCACGCCGGTCACCCGGAGACGCTCGGCACGATGGGTCAGCTTCCCGAAGGCGAGGTCCTGCTGGTCGAAACGGTCGCGGACGTTGCCGGCATCACCCCGCGCGACCCGGCAAAGCTCGCCTTCATCACCCAGACGACCCTCTCGGTCGATGATACCGCCGATATCGTGACGGCCCTTAAGGCGCGCTTTCCCGCCATCGTCGGGCCGCACAAGGAAGACATCTGCTACGCGACGACCAACCGGCAAGAGGCGGTCAAGGCCATCGCGCCCAGGATCGACGCGCTTCTCGTGATCGGCGCTCCCAACTCCTCGAACTCCAAGCGCCTCGTCGAGGTCGGCCGCGCCGCCGGCTGCGCCTATGCCCAGCTTGTCCAGCGCGCGGGTGACATCGACTGGCGCGCGCTTGGGCCTCTCAAGTCAGTCGGCGTCACCGCCGGCGCCTCCGCCCCGGAGGTGCTGGTGAACGAAGTGATCGACGCCTTCCGCGCCCGCTATGACGTGACCGTCGAACTGGTCGAAACCGCGCAGGAAAACGTCGAGTTCAAGGTCCCCCGCGTCCTGCGTGAGCCGGCATGAGCGCCGACGCCCGCACCATCGCCGTCTACGACGCGCGGGCGGGCGAGTATGAGGACCGCTTCCGCCAGGCCCGCCCCGACCGCCATCTGCAAGCCTTTATCGACCTCTTGCCTCAAGGCGCCCGCGTCCTCGACCTCGGGTGCGGCCCCGCCAATGCCTCCGCCTTCCTGCGCGAAGCCGGGATGATCCCCGATCCGGTCGATGCCTCCCCCGCGATGGTCAGGCTCGCCAACGAGCGCCACGCCATCGGCGCCCGCCTCGCGACCTTCGACGACATCGAGGACATTGCCGCCTACGAAGGCGTCTGGGCCAACTTCTCGCTCCTCCACGCCCCCCGCGCCGACCTGCCCCGCCATCTCGGCGCGATCTACCGGGCCCTGACGCCCGGCGGCCTCCTCCACCTCGGCCTCAAGACCGGCACCGGCACGGCGCGCGACGCCCTCGACCGGCTCTATACCTATGTGACCCTGCCCGAGATCAGCGGCCTTCTGACCGATGCGGGTTTTACCCTTCTCGCCAAGGCCGAAGGGCGCGAGACCGGCCTTGCCGGCACCGAGGACCCCTTCGTCATTCTCCGCGCCCGAAAATGACCGCTTGACCAACGCGCCAAACGGGATGACGCTGGGCAAAACCGTAACCGAGGATACGCCATGTCGCCCGAGTATCTCCTGACCATCTTCATCGTCTGCCTCGCGCCCGGCATCGGCGTCGTCTATACGCTCTCGGTCACGCTCGGGCAGGGCTTGCGCGGCGGGATCTGGGCCTCGGTCGGCTGCACGCTGGCGACGGTGCTCCACCTCGTTGTGGCGCTCGCCGGCCTTGCGGCTGTCCTTCACGCCTCGGCGGTCCTCTTCCAGACGGTGAAATACGCGGGTGTCGCCTACCTTCTCTGGATGGCGTGGGCCGTCCTGAAAGGCACCGGCGGTCTGAGTGTCGAACCCGCCGCGCCGCAGTCCGCCGCGCGGATCGTCTGGCGCGGTATCGTCCTCAACATCCTCAATCCGAAGATCCCGATGTTCTTCGTGGCCTTCCTGCCGCAGTTCGTGACCCCGGACGACGGAACCCTCGCCCTCGTCGAACTGGGCTTCGGCTTCACCCTGATGACCTTCGTCACCTTCCTCGGCTACGCCGCCCTTGCCGCCTCGGGGCGTGAGGCGGTGCTGAACCGCCCCCGCGTGATGGCCTGGATGCGCCGCGCCTTCGCGGCTTCCTTCGCCGCGCTCGGGCTGCGCCTCGCGATGGAGCGTGCCTGACCCCCGGTTGACCGTCCCCGCGCCGCCCCCTAGACCGGGCGAAACCGCCCGAGGGGACAAATGCCCGACCTGATCGCCTATACCGACGGAGCCTGCTCCGGCAATCCCGGCCCCGGCGGGTGGGGCGTCCTCCTTCTCGCCCGCGACGGCGAGACGGTGGTGAAGACGCGCGAATTGCAGGGCGGCGAGGCGGACACGACCAACAACCGGATGGAGCTTCTGGCCGCCATCACCGCGCTCGAAACCCTCTCCCGCGCCTCGGCGCTGACCATCGTGACCGACTCGGCTTACGTGAAGAACGGCGTCTCCCAGTGGATCCACGGCTGGAAGCGCAACGGCTGGCGCACGGCCGACAAGAAGCCGGTAAAGAATGTCGACCTCTGGCAACGCCTCGACGCGGCACAAGCCCGCCACAGGGTCACCTGGGAATGGATCAAGGGCCACGCCGGCCACGCCGAAAACGAACGCGCCGACGAGCTTGCCCGCGCCGGGATGGCCCCCTTCAAACCGAAAAAGCCGAAACCCGATGACGCTGCTTGAGGGCCTCGACTACGCCTCGGTCTTCGTCTTCGCGCTCTCCGGCGCGCTCGTCGCCAGCCGCGCCCAGCTCGACATCGTCGGCTTCGCCTTCATCGCCTCACTGACGGCCGTCGGCGGCGGCACGCTCCGCGACGTGCTTCTGGACCGCACCCCGCTCTGGGTGGCCGAGCCCGCCTATATCGGCACCGCGGTCGCCGCCGCCGTCCTCGTCTTCTTCACCGCCCACCTCTTCGAAAGCCGCCTGAAGGTGCTGACATGGCTCGACGCGCTGGCCCTCTCTGTCGCCGTGCCCGCCGGGGTCGGCGTCGCCCTGGCATCGGGCCACCACTGGGCGGTCACCCTGCTCATGGGCATCGCCACCGGCTGCTTCGGCGGCCTGATGCGCGATGTCGTCTGCAACGAAGTGCCGCTGGTCCTGAAACAGGGGGAGCTTTACGTTACCGCCGCCTTCGCCGGGGCGCTCGCCGCCGTGCTGGCACTGCAACTGCTTCCCGTCGGCCCGGCGCTCCTTCTCTGCGCCGCCGTCACCTTTGCCCTCCGCGCCGGAAGCCTCACCTTCGGCTGGCGCCTGCCGGTCTACAAACCCCGCCCGCCGCGCACCTAACGCTTCGGCCCGTAGGTCTCCCAGGCCCAGATCAGCGCCATCGCTCCAAGGATCGCGCCCACAAATCCGGCGGCCAAACCCGTCAGCGCGATCAGGAAGCGCAGCGCAAGCCCACCTACCAATGCACCGAGGACCCCGATAGCGATCGTCGTGACAAGGTCGGTCTTCAGGTTCATCACCTGGGTCGCGATCAGGCCCGCGGCGGCCCCGACGACGAGAAGGGCAAGGATGGCCATGGCATGCTCCGCTCTGACTGCCCCCAATATGGGAAAGCCGCCGCGCAAGAAAAGGGCCTAGGCCAATCGTTCCGGCAGAACGAGCCCCCGCAGCACCTCTGCCGCCGGCATGGGCCGCTTTCCCTCGCGCTGCGCCTCGGTGATCTCGACCGCGCCCGACCCGCAGGCGACGGTAAAGCCCGACAGCACCTCGCCCGGCGCGCCACCGCCTTCCGCCAGCCTCGAGCGCAGAAGCTTCACCCGCTCGCCGCCAATCTCCACCCAGGCCCCCGGAAACGGCGACAGCCCCCGGATCAGCCTGTCGACCTCCGCCGCCGGGCGGCTCCAGTCCACCCGCGCCTCGGCCTTGTCGATCTTGGCGGCATAGGTCACGCCCTCCTCGGGCTGCACTTCCGGCACCAGCGTCTCCAGCCGCGCCAGCGCCTCCACGATCGCCGAAGCCCCGAGGCCCGCCAGCCGGTCATGCAGTTCCGCCGTCGTCTCCTCGGGCCCGATCGCCACCCGTTCGCACAAAAGCACCGGCCCGGTGTCCAGCCCGGCCTCCATCTGCATGATGCACACCCCGGTCTCGGCATCCCCCGCCATCACCGCCCGGTGGATCGGCGCCGCCCCCCGCCAGCGCGGCAGAAGCGAGGCATGGATATTCAGACACCCCAACCGCGGCGCATCCAGCACCGCCTGCGGCAGGATCAGCCCATAGGCCACGACCACGGCGACATCGGCGCCAAGCGCCGCGAGCGCCGCCTGCTCCTCCGCCCCTTTCAGCCGCGCCGGGTGGCGCACCGGCAGGCCCAGCGCCTCGGCCCGCGCCTGAACCGGTGACACCCGGTCCTTCTTGCCCCGCCCGGCAGGACGCGGCGGCTGGGTATAGACGCAAACAACCTCATGCGCCGCCGCCACCGCCTCCAGCGCCGGCACCGAAAACTCGGGCGTTCCCATGAAAACAACGCGCACGTCCTGCCCTTTCTTCTTGGCGCAAGTACTCCGCGGGGGTCCGGGGGCGCGAAGCCCCCGGCGCGCGGCTACACGCGCTTCCTCAGCTTCTCGGCCCGCGCCACCAGCATCTTCTT
This sequence comes from Paracoccaceae bacterium, assembly GCA_020446905.1. Lineage (GTDB taxonomy): Bacteria > Pseudomonadota > Alphaproteobacteria > Rhodobacterales > Rhodobacteraceae > Albidovulum. Next base: position 17,273 of record JAGRDU010000018.1, read on the forward strand.
CCGCGTGGACGACAGGTGGTCGAGGAACATCTTCCCGTTCAGATGGTCGATCTGATGCTGCACGCTCGTCGCCCAGAGCCCGACGAAATCCCGCTCCTCGATCTGCCCGACCTCATTGAGGAACCGCACCGTCACCGCCCGAGGCCGCTCGATCACCGCCGAGACGCCGGGCAGGTTCGGGCTCGCCTCCTCATGGCGGCGCATCTGCACCGAGGCATGCAGCACCTCGGGGTTCGCCATTCGCACCGCCTGCCCGCGCTTGTCGGAGCAGTCCACCACCGCCAGCCGCAGCATGATCCCGATCTGCGGCGCGGCCAGCCCATAGCCCGGCATCGCATCCATCGTCTGCACCATGTCGTCCCAGATCATCCGAACGGACTCGCTCACCGCCACCACAGGCTCGGCGACCGTCCTGAGGCGCTTGTCAGGATAGGGTACGAAGGGCCGGACCGTCACAGCCGCGCCCGGTCGCGCTTCAGCTTGACCATCTTGCGGGTGATAAGCTGGCGCTTCAGCGGCGTCAGGTAATCGATGAAGAGCTTGCCGTCGAGATGGTCGATCTCGTGCTGCACGCAAGTCGCCCAGAGCCCCTTGAAATGCTCTTCCTGCGGCGCCCCGTCGAGATCGGTCCAGCGCACCTTGACCTCGGCCGGCCGCCTCACCTCGGCATACTGGTCCGGGATCGACAGGCACCCCTCCTCGTAGGTGTTCAACGCCTCGGACGCCCAGGTGATCTCGGGATTGATAAGGACCATCGGCCGCGGCGCCACCTCTGGGTCCTTCACGCAGTCCATCACGAGAAGCCGGGTCATGACGCCGATCTGCGGCGCGGCCAGCCCGATCCCCGGCGCGTCATACATCGTCGCCAGCATGTCCTCGGCCACGCTCCGCATGTCACCCGGCTTCCCGGTGACGGGATCGCAGGGCTTTTTCAGCCGCGGGTCGGGATGGATCAGGATCGGTCTCAGCGTCATGGCCCGTGATTTAGGGCAAGCCCCGCAGCGGCGCAATGCCCGCCGCCCCTTGCGCCCGGACGAAGAGAGGCTAACGTTCCGGCGATTGCAGGAGAGACCATGGACTTCGACGAGATCATCGACCGCACCGGCACCCATTCCGCGAAATGGGACATGATGGAGCCTCTTTACGGCGTCAGCCCGAAGGACGGGCTTTCGATGTGGGTCGCCGACATGGACTTTCGCCCGCCCGCCTGCGTGCAGAAGGCGCTTGAGGCGATGACCGCCCATGGCGTCTACGGTTATTTCGGTGACGACCGCGCCTATCTGGACGCCATCACCTGGTGGATGAAGGAACGCCATGGCTGGCAGATTGATCCGAAATGGATCTTCACCACGCACGGCCTCGTCAACGGCACCGCGCTCTGCGTCGATGCCTACACCGTGCCGGGCGACGGCGTCGTCCTCATGACGCCCGTCTATCACGCCTTCGCGCGTGTCATCAAAGCCGCCGGCCGAACGGTCGTCGAATGCGCGCTGAAGAATGAGGGCGGCCGCTACCTACCCGACTTCGCCGCCTGGGACGCGCAGATGACCGGGGCCGAGCGGATGCTCATCCTCTGTTCGCCCCACAACCCCGGTGGCCGTGTCTGGACGCTTGAGGAGCTGCGCGGAATCGCCGATTTCGCGCGGCGCCACGACCTCATCCTCGTCTCGGACGAGATCCATCACGACCTCGTCTTCCCCGACCGGAAGCACCACGTCCTTGCCACCGCCGTGCCGGAGATTGCGGACCGCCTCGTGACGATGACCGCCACGACCAAGACCTTCAACATCGCCGGCGCCCATATCGGCAACGTCATCATCGCGGACGAGATTCTGCGCGCCCGCTTCGCCCAGCGCATCGCCGCCTTCGGCATCTCGCCGAACAGCTTCGGGATGCATATGGCGACCGCCGCCTATTCGCCCGAGGGCGCCGCCTGGGTCGATGCGCTTGTCGGCTATCTCGATGGCAACCGGCGGATCTTCGACGAGGGGATCGCGAAGATCCCGGGCCTTGCCTCAATGCCGCTCGAGGCGACCTACCTCGCCTGGGTCGATTTTTCGGGAACCGGCATGGAGCAGGCGGAATTCACGTCCCGCGTCGAAAAGGGCGCGAAGATCGCGGTGAACCACGGGCCGACCTTCGGCAAGGGCGGTGAAAGCTTCCTGCGCTTCAACATCGCAACCCCGCGTGCCCGCGTCGCGGAAGCGGTCGAACGGATGCAGGCAGCCTTCTCCGACCTGCAATGACATCGGCACGGCGGCTCTTCCGCCTGATCCTTCTGACGGTCGCGGCTGCCCTTGCACTTCTCGCGATCTACCAGCCGAAGCTGCCGCGCCTCGTCCCGCCGGTGCCGCTGCCGCCGCTGACCGGCACCATCGACCGCATCCTCGTGGAAAAGGCCGCGCGGCGCCTCACCGTCTTCCGGGGCGGGGAGGCGCTGCGCTCCTACACCGTCGCGCTCGGCGCCTCGCCTGTCGGCGACAAGACTCGGCAGGGCGACGGCCGCACGCCCGAAGGGCAGTTCCGCATCAACCGCCGCAATGCCGCAAGCGCCTTCCACCTCTCGCTCGGCCTCGACTACCCGCAACGCGACGACGTGATCCGCGCCCGCGCCGGCGGCTATTCCCCGGGCGGCGACATCTTCATCCACGGCCAGCCGAACGCCCTTGCCGGCAAGCCGACGCTGCGCCGCGACTGGACGGCCGGCTGCATCGCGGTTTCCGACAAAGAGATCGAGGAGTTGTGGCGCATCGCGCCGGTCGGCACACCGGTCGAGATCCGGCCCTGACGCCCGGATCAGGCGCGCGGCAGGTAGGCCACTGGCGCGTCCTCGTCCCGGACATAGTCCAGGGGTGCCCGGTCCAGCGCGGCGGTCGACCGCTTCATGATGCAGATCAGCTCGCCCGCCTCGATATCCGAGGCGATGATTAGGGACTGATAGAGGTGCCGCGATCCGTCGTAGATGTCGACCAGCCCGCGGATATGCTGGACCTGATCGGCATCCAGTGCGAAGCCCGTCTGCCAGAACCTGAGGATCGGATAAACCTCGTCCCCGGCATGGATCCTCAGCCGCGAGCGGCGCTTCAGGTCTCGCTTGCGCGCGGCCAGAAGCCCTTCCTGAACGTCCTTCGGCAAGTAATCTGTCATCGCACGCACTCTCCCACCCGGGGGCAAGCATGGACGAAAGAGCGTAAAGATCAAGAAAACTCGCCACTTGGCTCGCGCGCCCGGGCGAATGCGCGGAACGGCAGACGTACTTTCCGCGACCCGGCAACAATCCCCCGCCCCGCCGTCCGCCCGTTCCCTCTGCGCATCGCTTCCGATAGTCTCCGTGCCAACCAAGACCGAGCGGAGTTTAAGATGCGCCTGCCTGCCCTAGCCCTCATTCTTGCCGCCTCCCTGCCCGGCGCGGCACGCGCCTGCGGCGGAGATTTCGGCAGCTTCGTCCAGGGCCTGAAATCCGAGGCCGTGGCCAAGGGCCAGTCCGCCGTGACGGTCGATGCCTTCTTCAAGGGCGTGAAACAGGACGGCGGGGTCCTGAAAGCGGACCGCAGCCAGGGCGTCTTCCAGAAGAACTTCATCGACTTCTCGCGCAGCCTCATCAGCGGCGCACGCCTGTCGAACGGCGCCCGCAACGCGCAGAAGTTCGACAAGGTCTTCGACCGGATCGAGCGCGACTACGGCGTGCCGCGCGGCGTCCTCCTCGCCTTCTGGGCGTTCGAGACGGATTACGGCGCGGTGCAGGGCAAGTTCAACACCCGCAATGCCCTCGTCACCCTTGCCCATGACTGCCGCCGCCCCGAACTCTTCCGGCCGCAGGTCTTCGCCGCGATCGAGCTTTTCAGGCGCGGTGACTTTGATCCCGCCGGCACCACCGGCGCCTGGGCGGGAGAGATCGGTCAGGTCCAGATGCTGCCCGACGACATCCTGCGCAACGGGGTCGATGGCGACGGCGACGGGCACGTGACGCTCAAGACCTCTTCCGCCGACGCGCTGGCAAGCGGCGGCAAGATGCTGCGCTCGCTCGGCTGGCGTCCGGGCGAACCCTGGCTGCAGGAAATCACCGTTCCGGCGGACCTCGACTGGTCGAAGACCGGCCTCAACCATTCCGCCTCGACCGGCGACTGGGGACGCCTCGGCGTCAGGGGCCGCTCCGCCCCGCTCGCGCAGGGCTTGCAGGGCTCGGTTCTCCTGCCGATGGGCCGCAAGGGGCCGGCCTTCATGGCTTACCCCAATTTCCGCGTCTATTTCGAATGGAACAAGAGCTTCGTCTACGTCACCACCGCCGCCTATTTCGCGACCCGCCTGTCGGGCGCGCCGGCCTATGAGGCGGGCAACCCCGAGCCGGGTCTTTCGGGCAAGGAGATGGTGACGCTACAGAAAAAGCTCGCCGCGAAGGGCTACGACGTCGGCAAGATCGACGGCATCCTCGGCGAGAACACGCGGGAGGCGGTCCAGCGCGAACAGCAGCGCCTCGGCCTGCCCGCCGACGCCTGGCCGACGAAGGCCCTGCTCGGCAAGCTCTGACCTTCGTCGCGCGAAGGCCGAGCCGGGGACCCAGGCGCCCCGGCCGAAACCTCCGCCGCCGGCCAGCCGGCCTCAGCAGGCCGTCGACAGGAACGACGAGAGCGCGTCCGACTTGCAGGTCTTGGCGACCTGGGCATGGCTCGGCTCAAGCCCCGCGAAGGCGAGGAGGAGCATCATGGTGGCGATCGAGACAACTTCACGCATGTCGGTAACCCTAATGGCTTGTTCACGACATGTTCTAGCGATTCACCATTAACGGCAGGTTATCCGCGCGAACGGAAAGAGAACTTTTCGCAGAAATCAGGCGACCAGCGCCTCGGCCCGCTTCAGATCGACGCTGACCAGCTGGCTCACGCCCTGCTCCTGCATCGTCACGCCAAAGAGGCGATCCATCCGTGCCATCGTCACCGCATGGTGCGTGATCACCAGGAACCGCGTGTCCGTCTGGCGTGTCATCTCGTCGAGAAGGTCGCAGAACCGCGTGACGTTCGCGTCGTCAAGGGGTGCGTCCACCTCGTCCAGCACGCAGATCGGCGCGGGGTTGGCCAGGAACACCGCAAAGATCAGCGCCATCGCGGTCAGCGTCTGCTCGCCGCCCGACAGAAGGCTCAGCGTCGCCAGCTTCTTGCCCGGCGGCTGGCACATGATCTCAAGCCCCGCCTCAAGCGGGTCGTCGCTTTCGACCAGCACCAGATTCGCCTCGCCGCCGCCGAACAGATGCGTGAAGAGCATCCGGAAATTGCTGTTCACCTGCTCGAACGCGGTCAAAAGCCGCTCGCGCCCCTCGCGGTTCAGCCCGGCGATGCCGGCGCGCAGCTTCTTGATCGCCTCCTCAAGGTCGGCCTTCTCGCTCACCAGCGTGTCATGCTCGGCCTGAACCTCCTTCGCATCCTCCTCGGCCCGCAGGTTCACCGCGCCCAAGGCATCCCGCTGACGGCGCAGCCGGTGGACATCATTGTCCAGCGCATCCGCCGTCGGCATCGCCTCAGGGTCGGCATCAAGGCTCGCGAGCAGCGTCGCGGGCGTCTCTTCCGTCTCCTCATGAATGCGCTCGGCCGCCAGAGTCACCGCCTCGCGCGCCGCATCCCCGCGCGCCTCGGCCCGCGCCCGCGCCTCGCGCGCCTCCGAGGCCGCGCGCTCCGTCTCGCGCTCCGCTTCGGTCGCCTGACGCAGCGCCGTTTCGCCCTCGGCCAGCCGGTCGGCCGCCGCCTTGCGCCGCGTCTCGGCGACCTCGATCGCGTCGGTCAGCTTCTCGCGCCGCCCGGCGATCTCCGCCGGCGCCGCGCTCGCCGCGGACAGCTCGGCCTCGCTCGCCGCCCGCCGCTCGATCAGCTCACCCGACCGCTTCTCGGCCGTGTCGAGCCGCGACTGCCAGTTGGCGATCTCGGACTTGATCTCTTGCCCGCGCCGCCCCCGCGCCTCGCCCTCGCGGCGGAT
>JAGRDU010000164.1 GCA_020446905.1 Paracoccaceae bacterium
GCTGCTTCTTCCACTACATCAAGTTTCCGGAAGCCGAGACGCTGAAGCGCATCGTCGGTGTACATTTCCCCGGCATCAAGGAGCGTCTGCTGGCCACCGCGCTCGGTGAGTTCTACGAGATCCGCGAGACGCCCGGGCTGAAGAAGAAGCCCTCGACCTCCGAGGTGCTGGACTGGCTAAAGCTGATCCTCGCCGAGGACCTCGCCCCCGAGGACCTGAAGCGCGATCCCGCGAGCCTTTTGCCGAAGTTGCACGGCGCGCTTCTGAAGAACGAACAGGACGTGCAGCTCTTCGAAAGGCTGGCCTTTCTGGCCCGCAACCGGCGGTGAGAGCGACGTTTCTGCCGAACATCCGGCGATCCTTCGGCAGAAAGATCGAAGCTGCCGGGCAGCCCGCGGCCGCGCTCGCGCTCTGCGCGCTGATCCTTGCCGGCTGCGGTGGCGGTCCCGGCGCCGCACCCCCTGTCACGGTTCCGTCGCTCGCGCTGCCGCCGATGCGCACCTTCGCGCCCCATGCGGCCCCGGCGCCGGCCCGGTCCAACACCGAAATGGCGCGCGACTTCGCCGATCTCAGCTTCTCGCTCGAAAGCGGGCGTCCGCTTGAGGCGTTCAGCCGCTACGAGGGACCGATCCGGGTGCGCATGACCGGCGAGGCGCCGGCGACGGCGGCCGAGGATCTCGGCCGGCTTCTGGCGCGCCTGCGCGCCGAGGCCGGCATCGACATCCGTCCCGCCACCACGGGCGACGAGGCCGAGATCACCATCGCCTTCCTGCCGCGCCGCGTGATGCAGGCCCGCGTTCCCCGCGCCGCCTGTTTCGTCGCCCCCCGCGTCGGCTCCTGGGACGAATACCGCCGCGCCCGGCGCGGCGATCTCGACTGGACCACGATCACGGTGCGCGACCGCGCGGCGATCTTCATCCCGAACGACACCGCGCCCCAGGAGATCCGAGACTGCCTGCACGAGGAGCTTGCCCAGGCGCTCGGCCCGCTCAACGATCTCTACCGGCTCCCGGACAGCGTCTTCAACGACGACAACATCCACACCGTCCTGACCGGCTTCGACATGCTGATGCTGCGCGCGACCTATGCGCCCGAACTGCGGAGCGGCATGACACCGGGCGCGGTGAACGCGGCGATCCCGTCGATCCTCGCGCGGCTGAATCCGCGCGGCCAACGCGGCGGCTCGGCCTTCCCCGATCCCACGCCCCGCGCCTATGTCGACGCGATAGAAACCGCGCTTGGCCCCGGCGCCGGACAAGCGCGGCGCGAGGCGGCGGCGCGCACCGCCGTGGCGATCGCGACAGAGCGCGGCTGGACCGATGGGCGCGCCGGCTTCGCCTGGCTCGCGCTCGGCCGCCTGACGCTCGCCCGAGACCTCAAGGTGTCCGAGGGTGCCTTCCGGCAGGCCGAGATCATCTATTCCGCCCGCCCGGGCTTCGCGCTGCAACAGGCCCATGTCGACATGCAGCTTTCGGCCTTCGCGCTGTCTGCCGGGCGCATCGACGAGGTTCTTGCGCGCACCGCCCGCGCCGCGCCGCTGGCCGCCGGTGCCGAGAACGCCGCGCTTCTGTCCAGCCTCCTTATGGTCCGGGCTGAGGCGCTTGACCTCGCCGGACGACCGGCCGAAGCGCGGCAGGTACGGCTCGACAGCCTTGGCTGGGCGCGTTATGGCTTCGGCTCGGATGCCGAGATCCGCGACCGCCTGGCCGGGATCGCGGCGCTTGTCCCGATCGCAATCACGAGGCCCTGATGCTGTTCTTCCCCGCGATCCTCATCGGCGCCGCCTTTGGCTGGTATCGCGCCGCGCGCCGTGGCGGGAGCCGCTTCGACCGCATCCAATATGCGCTTGTCCACGCAATTTTCTTTGCGATTCTCGCGCTTTTCGCGACGATCTTCTACCATCGCATGACCTGATCCGATGTTCCTTCGCTTCTTCGAGACCCTGCGCAAGACCGGCATCCCGGTCACCTTGCGCGAATATCTGGGGTTTCTCGACGGCATGGCGGCGGGGCTTGTGACCTACGACATCGACGGGTTCTACTACTTCGCGCGCACCGCGATGGTGAAGGACGAACGCCACCTCGACCGGTTCGACCGCGCCTTTGCCGAGACCTTCAAGGGGCTCGAGGCGATCAGCGCCGATCAGGTCATCGAAGCGGTCGATCTGCCGCGCGAATGGCTGCAGAAGATGCTCGAACGGCACATGACAGAGGCCGAGAAGGCCGAAGTCGAGGCTTTAGGAGGCTTCGACAAGCTCATGGAAACGCTGAAGAAACGCCTCGATGAGCAGAAGGGTCGCCATCAGGGCGGGTCGAAATGGATCGGCACGGCCGGCACCTCGCCCTTCGGCGCCTATGGCTACAACCCCGAAGGCGTCCGCATCGGGCAGCAGGAAAGCCGTCACCAGCGCGCCGTAAAGGTCTGGGACAAGCGGGAGTTCAGGAACCTCGACGATCAGGTCGAGCTTGGCACCCGCAACATCAAGGTCGCGCTGAAGCGCCTGCGCCGGTGGGCACGCGAAGGCGCGCTGGAAGAACTTGACCTGCCCGGCACGATCCGCGCGACGGCCGAACACGGCTATCTCGACGTGCAGACGCGGCCCGAGCGGCACAACGCGGTCAAGGTCGTCCTTTTCCTCGATGTCGGAGGGTCGATGGACCCGCATGTGAAAGTGGTGGAAGAGCTTTTCAGCGCCGCACGGTCCGAGTTCAAGCACCTCGAATACTACTACTTCCACAACTGTCTGTACGAAGGCGTCTGGCGCGACAACAGGCGCCGCTGGGATGCGCAGACCCCGACCGGGGAGGTGCTGCGCACCTACGGCGGCGACTACAAGGCGATCTTCGTCGGCGATGCCTCGATGTCGCCCTACGAGATCCTGTATCCCGGCGGTGCCAACGAGCACTGGAACCCCGAAAGTGGCGAAGCCTGGCTGACCCGGGCGCGCGAACAATGGCCGTCGAACGTGTGGCTGAACCCCCTGCCCGAACGGCACTGGCAATATACCCAGTCGGTCGAGATGATCCGCAAGCTTTTCGACGGCGGGATGTTTCCCCTCACGCTCGACGGCATCACCCGCGCGATGAAGGCGCTGACATGAGCGTCCTCGGCCGCCTCTGGCGCGACCACCGGATCGCGCTTCTGGCCTTTCTTGCCGCCGCCGCCGTCACCCTCTTCTTCGCGGGCCGGCTCGCCTTCTTCGCGCTCTACTGGTCGGACCCGGCGCACCGCGACCAGCACCCGGCGGGCTGGATGACGGTTGGCTATGTCGCGCGGAGCTGGCATGTGCCGCTCGATGCCATGGTCGACGGCCTTGCGATCGACCATGTGCCCGGCAAGCCGCGCACCCTCGCCGAGCTTGCGGCAGATCGCGGCGCACCCTTGCCCGCCTTCCTGGACGAGGTCGAGGCCCTGCTCGTTACCTTGAAAGCCGCACGGCCGGGGCCATGACCGACTGGTTCCTCGCGCTTGTTCCCGACTACGGGCTCTGGCTCGTGGCGCTGACGACGTTCCTGTCGTGTCTCGCACTGCCGGTGCCCTCTTCGATGCTGATGCTCGCCGCCGGCGGCTTTGCCGCCGCGGGGGATCTGACGCTGACCGGCGCGGCGAGGGCGGCGCTCGCGGGCGCCATCCTCGGCGATCAGGTCGGCTTCGGGCTCGGCCGCGCCGGGGGGCCGGCCCTTCTCGCGCGGATCGGCGCGCGGCCGGCGCGGGCGGCGGCGCTGGAAAAGGCGCGCCGGCTTCTTGATCTGCGCGGCCCCGTGGCGATCTTCCTGACCCGCTGGCTCTTCAGCCCGGTCGGCCCCTGGGCTAACCTCGCCGCCGGCGCGGGCGGCCTTGCCTGGGCGCGCTTCACCCTCTGGGGCGTTCTGGGCGAGATGGTCTGGGTCGGCCTCTATACCGGCATGGGCTGGATCTTCGCCGGCAACCTCGAAGCGGCGGCCGATCTTCTGTCCTCGGGCCTCGGCGTGCTGGGTGGTCTTGGCGCGATGCTCCTGCTCGGGTTCTGGCTGCGCGCCGTGGCCCGCGATCACAGCGCCTGATCGGGTTTCCAAGATAGGGTGGAAGACCCATATAAGGACCATGCTGAAACTGACGCCGATCCTTCTTGCCGTGATCTACGCCCTCGCGATGTGGCATTTCTCGGCCTGGCGCACGCGGAGGGAACTGGATGCCCGGTCAAGCGATCTCGTGGACCCCGCGATGCAGGGCATGCTCGACCGCATGGCGCGCGCCCTCGGGGTGCGCCGCGTCCCGGTGAAGATCTACGAGATCGCGCCGGTGAACGGACTTGCCGGGCCGGACGGCCGGATTTTCCTGACGCGCGGCTTCTATGACAGGTTCAGGGGCGGCGAGGTGACGGCGGACGAGCTTGCCAGCGTCATCGCGCATGAGCTTGGCCATGTCGCCCTTGGCCATTCGCGGCGGCGGATGATCGACTTTTCGGGCCAGAACGCGATCCGCATGGCCCTTGCCACGGTGCTCGGCCGCCTCGTCCCCGGTATCGGCGTCTGGCTCGCCGGCCTTCTCACCTCGATGCTCGCCGCGCGGCTCAGCCGGCAGGACGAGTTCGAGGCGGACGAATGGGCCTCAGCCCTGCTCGTCAAGGCCGGGATCGGTACGGCGCCGCAAAAGTCGATGTTTGCCAAGCTCGACCGTCTGACCGGGGCCGGCGGCAGAGGCGCGCCGGCCTGGCTGATGAGCCATCCGCGAACCGCCGAGCGCATCGCGGCGATCGAGGCGAACGAGCGCAAATGGGGTCTGGTCCCCCGCTAGGGGGCAAGCGCCTTGCCAAGGCGCGGCAGCCGCGCGCGTTTCAGAAGCGCGCGCAGCGGCTGCGGTTCTCCGGACAGCCGTTCGGCGGTCTCCCGCACCGCCTCGACGGCTCGCGCCACCGTCTCTGGCTGGAGCGCCTGCATGTAAAGGAGGAACTGGTCGGGATCGACACGCTTCAGCCCCTCCTCCGCCAGCGTCGCGCGCGGAAAGTCCTGGGCGTTGAACGTGACGATGACTTCGGCCCCGCCCGCGACCGCCGCCGCAAGCACATGTATGTCGTCCGGATCCGGAAGCCAGAGCCGCGCCTGAAGCCCCGCGCGCACCGGCACGGACGATCCCGGGAACGCCGCCTTCAGCGCCGCGACCTCGCCCCGCGCGATCTCTTCGGCGCCGGGACCGAACTTGACCGTCGCCCGCGCCCATTCCTCGAGGATGCGGTCCGACCAGAGCGGCGTGTAAAGCTCCGCGCGGGCAACGCCGATCAGGATCTCGCGCAGGACCGTGGGATAAAGGACGCAGGCGTCGAGAAGCGCTTTCATCCGTCCAGCCGGAAGAACAGGGCCTTGAGATAGCCCGACTCGGCCAGTTGCGGCAGCTGCGGGTGGTCGGGGCCGGCAAATCCGGTGTGCAAAAGCTGCGCCCGGCGCCCGCCCCGCCCGATGCCGCGCGCCGAGGCGTTGCGGAACTGCGTGAGGTCGGCGGCATGCGAGCAGGAGCAAAGGCAAAGATACCCGCCGGGCGCCACCAGCGGCGCGGCAAGGCGCGCGACACGTTCATAGGCGCGCAAGCCCGCCTCAAGCGCGGGCTTGGCGGGCGCGAAGGCCGGGGGATCGCAGACGACGAGGTCGAACCCCGCGCCCTCGGCGCCAAGCGCCTCCATCTCGGCGAAGGCATCGCCCCGGCGCGTCTCGAACCGCGCCGCCACGCCCATCGCCTCGGCCCCCGCCCGCGCGAGGTCAAGCGCGGCGGCCGAGGCGTCGACCGAAACGGCACGCGCGGCGCCGCCGGCAAGCGCGGCCAGCGCGAAGCCGCCGACATGGGAAAAGACATCGAGCACCTGCGCGCCTTTCGCCAGCCGCGCGGCGAAGGCATGGTTCGGTCGCTGGTCGAAGAAGAGGCCGGTCTTCTGCCCGCCGAGAAGATCCGCCATGTAGACCGCGCCGTTCATCGGCACCGGCACCGGCCCGGCCAGCGCGCCGGACAGAAGAACGGTCTCCTCCGGCAGGCCCTCGAGGCTCCGCGCCCGGCCCGAACCGTTCTTGACGATGGTGCTGACGCCCGCGACCTCGGCCAGTGCCGCCGCGATATCGGCGATCATCGCCTCGGACCACGCCGCGTTGGGCTGGATCACGGCGGCATCGCCGAAGCGATCGATTACCACCCCCGGCAGCCCGTCCGCCTCGGCATGGACCAGCCGATAGAAGGGCGCTTCATGCAGCCTGCTCCGAAGCGAGAGTGCGCGCGCGAGCCGCGCCGCGATCCAGGCACGGTCGATCTCGGCCGCCGGGTCGCGGTCCATCATCCGCGCGAGGATCTTCGAGGCACCGTTCACGGTCACGACCCCAAGCGGGCGCCTCTCCGCATCCTCGAGCACCGCGAAGGCGCCGGGCGCCAGCGCCTTGGTGCGCCGGTCGGTCACAAGCTCGTCGGCATAGACCCAGGGGAACCCGTGACGCAGGGCGCGGGCCTCGGCCTTGGGGCGCAGGCGGACGATCGGAAGGTCGGTCATTGCGGGATATCCTCGTCTTTCGCCCTTCCTATCCGGCGCGGCGGTCGGGGGAAAGCCCGCAGCAAGCGTCAAGGAAGGGCCTGTCACGCGCCGGCGTTTGCGCTATCATGCGGCCAGGTCGCCGGCGCGTGCCGTCATCGCCCTTGACCTTCGTTAGCGCTAACATTACATGAGGCCCGCAAGCCAGCCGCCTCCGAGGAGACCGCCATGAGCGTGACGCCCCGCCTTGCCGAAGTCACTGACCGGATTCGCGCACGCTCCGAGGCAAGCCGCACGGCCTATCTGGACCGCATGCGCCGCGCCGCCGAGGAAGGACCCGCCCGCGCCCACCTCAGCTGCGGCAACCAGGCCCATGCCTATGCCGCGATGGGGGGCGACAAGGCGGACCTTGCCGCCGGGCGGTCCCCGAACATCGGCATCGTCACCGCCTACAACGACATGCTGTCGGCGCACCAGCCCTACGAGGACTACCCCAAGCTGATCCGCAACGCCGCCCGCGCCGCCGGGGCCACGGCACAGGTCGCGGGCGGCGTTCCCGCGATGTGCGACGGCGTCACGCAGGGGCGCGACGGGATGGAGCTCAGCCTCTTCTCGCGCGACGTCATCGCGCTCGCCGCCGGGGTCGCGCTAAGCCACAACTGCTACGATGCCGCGCTCTACCTCGGTGTCTGCGACAAGATCGTGCCGGGACTTGTGATCGCGGCCGCTACCTTCGGTCATGTTCCGGCGGTCTTCGTGCCCGCGGGGCCGATGACCAGCGGCCTGCCCAACGACGAAAAGTCCAAGGTGCGCCAGCAGTTCGCCGCCGGTGAGATCGGCCGCGACAAGCTGATGGAGGCCGAGATGGCCTCCTATCACGGGCCGGGCACCTGCA
>JAGRDU010000165.1 GCA_020446905.1 Paracoccaceae bacterium
CAGAGCGCGGTGGAAGAGGTTGACCGCGCCCCAGAGCAGTTCGTCGAGATCGAGCTCGAGTCGCGTATCACCCAGCGTCGCGACAAGGGCGTCGAGGATATCAGACACCGCACCGGCGATCTGGCTGCCCTCGGGCAAAGGGCGCGGGTCGGGTTCATCTTCGTAGGGGCGCCAGCCGTAGAGCTGGAGTTCGGTCAGGACATGGGCGGTCGAGGACGTGCCGTGATGCGGCTCGTGGGCATCGGTTTCGGGATCGAGGGTCATCTGCGGGTTCCTTCCTCGGGGGAGCCGCGCGCCACACGCGGCCTTCGTGGCAGGAACGCGCCCACGGGCGGGGCAGCCGGGCAGCCCGAGCCTTTCGCGAGGGCCTTGATGGCCAAGCCCGGCTATTTTGCCTCGCGATGCAAAGCGCCCCAACGGGGCGCGGCGGAAAATAGCCGGAGCGCGGCCATTGCCGGGCCGTCCCGATTGTGGGCCTCCTGCCCTCTGAGAAGGCCGTGCGCGCCGGCCTTTCCCATGGATGGCACCCAGACGGGACACCCCTCCGAAATCGATGCCGCGAGTACTGCAGTGTTAGCCGGGCTTGCCGCCCTGTCACGCCGGCATGAACCTAGCAGCGTCCTCGGCGTGAAGATGAAGCCGCACACGCGCCTGCATAGTAGGCAGCCCATAGCGCCGGAGATCGTCGTTGAAATCGCCCAGTCGAGGCGTGAGGGTCAGCGCCTCGATCCCGGCCTCGGCTGCGCGCGCCGCAAGTCGATCCCTCGCCGCCGCGCCTGCGGGATCACGGTCGCGCAACACGTAGAGCCGCCGCAGACCAACGGGAAACCGGATGGCGGCCAGGTGTCCCGACGACAGCGCCGCGAGGGCGGGTATGTCGGGCAGGGCCGAGCGCACGGAAAGAACCGTTTCGATCCCCTCGCCCGCGATGAGCACGTCAGTGGGTACGCCGAACCGCACCCCGTTCCCGAGCAAAGCGCCCATCGCGCGCCGCGGTGTGTCGATATCGGCCTTGGCGCTCCCGTCCGAGCGCAGCCAGGTGCGATGGGTCCCGGTCTGGCGGCCTTCGAGATCGGTGATGGCGGCCAGCATGGCCGGAAGCCGCGCGACCGGCCCGCCGTCTTCGGGCCGATAGAAGCAGGCGGGATGGAACCGCAAGCTTGGCATTTGGTCAAACGCTCCGATGCCACGTCTGCGCAGATAGGTTTCTACCGGAGTGCCGCGGATCGGCACACCCATTGCGAACAGGCGGCGCGCCGCTTCCTGGGATCCGGTGGCAGCTGGTGGCCGTGAGTGTGGAGAATGCTGTCGGGGTGGATCAGGCAAGGGCAGGCTCAAGAAGCGTCGGGCCTCCTCGGCAACGTCCTTGAAGTCGACCAAGCCGCAACTCTCGCGGATGACATCGAGCAGATCGCCATGCTGTCCCGTGGCCGCATCAGTCCATTTTCCGGCGGCACGGTTGCCGGACAGTGGCCCGGACAGCCGAACGAACATGGATCGGCCCGGTGTGTTATGAACGTCTCCCACCAGCCAGTAATGACCCTGCTTCCGGCCGTTCGACAGATAGTGCCGGCAAACCGTTTCGGCGTTCTGGGAAAGCTGGTGCGAAAGCTCGGTGGCGGGGCTCGTCATGGCGGTCTCCAAGAGGGTTGGACGCAATCAGGGGCCCGCCATGACTGACGGGCCCCTGACTTTGGACCTTGGGGGAAGGTCCCGTGCTGCTCGTAGGTCACTCGGCGGCTGTCTTGGCGAGGGCGTCACCGGCGACGGGATCATCTTCCTCCATTGGGTCGGAGTCTCCAATAGCCGGTTCGCCGCCATCTTCCGCCGATTGCGCTTCGCTGCTGTCGGGATCGTCTTCGGAACCGTTATCGTCAGTGCGGTCCGCGTCGTCGACCAGCTCGATCTCCGGTGTGCCCTCTTCCGGCAGCGGCGGCGTGCGCAGAGGTTCGGGCAGCCAACTGGTGGCCACGAGCAGGTCCTCGGCAGCCGTTACCATCTCGGTCTTCTTCAACCCGGTGATCCGGTCAGCGGCGTCTTCGCCTTTCGCCTCGCGCACGGCTTCCAGGATGCGCGCCTTGGTCACGCGGCCGAGGTAGCTGTCACCCGTGGCCGTCCAGCCCGCCTTGGCCATGTCGAGCCCGACGGTCCCGGCCAGCACATCCGCATGCGCGATGGCGCGCGGCCGGCGTTGGTAGGGATCGTGGACGGCATTGACGCTCATCGCCACGCAATGGGCGAAGAGCGCTTCGCGGCTGCAGATGTCGAACTCGGTCAGCGCCTCCCAGAGGTCCTCGGGTGCCTTCGGAAGGTTGCGCGCCCAGGTCTCGTGGCGCTGGTCGATGGCCTGCGCGTAGGCCGTGTCGCCGAGGCCCGGCACCTGCGATCCAAACCCCGCGTTGCGCGGTTCGATCTCGACACAGCTGTCGACGGCGTAGCGATAGAAGAGCCGCAGGACCATCGCGTGCAGCGCCGCGAGGAAGGCGACCTGCGGGTCCTGGGCCAGTGCGTTGCGCAGCGCCAGGGTCCGATGGGCCGTCAGTTCCATGACGAGGCGGTCGGAGAGCGGTTTCAGGCCGTCATCCTCTTCCTCCTCGTCCGTATTGGACGCGGCGGTGTCATCAGCGTCCTCGACCGGCGCCGTTTCTTGTGCGACCTCGCCGGTGTCCTCCACCTCCTCGACCGGCTCATCTTCGGGCCGCACGTAGCCGCGTTCGACCCGCAGCCGCCCGGAGCTGTCGATGCTGACGAAGGCTCCTGCCAGCGCGAGGTCGTCGGCCTCGTATCGGATCGGGCGCGCCTCGAATGCCTCCATAGCCTCCTCGATCTCGCCCAGCCGGTCATCGACGTCGTCGGGCAACTCGTCGGCTTCCGCATGCTCGGCCTCGAGCGCGTCGTATTCGGCCTTCAGTGCCTGATAGCTGGCAGCCTCCTCGTCACTCATCGGCACCGCCTCGCCATGGACCCGGCGCATCCCGAATGTGTGGCCATATGGGAATTCGATATCGACCTCGACCCATTTCCAGCCCTCGGCGCGCACCCCTTCGGCCTCCTCTGCGAGCTTCTCGCGCACCATGACGTCGAGCAGGGCGGCATCCTGCAGCCAGCCGCCATCGTCCTGTTGAAACAGGTCGCGCAGGATCTCGCCCCCGGCCTCCACGTAGTCATCAAGTCCGACGAACTGCGCCCGCTTGTCCGAGGCCCGCACCG
>JAGRDU010000166.1 GCA_020446905.1 Paracoccaceae bacterium
GCCAGAGCGCGAAGAGCGCGGCCGTCAGGGCACCGTAGAGCGCGGCCTCGGCAAGCGGCCGCGGTGCGATGCCGATGGTGACGGGGATCGGCAGATTCTGGGCGATCAGCGGCCCCGCAAGCACCGGCAACGCCGCGCCCAGCACGAGCCCCCCCGCGATGCCGATGGCGGCGAGGATGGCGGCCTGCACGAGGTAGATGGCGAAGATCGTCCCGCTTTCGGCGCCCATCGCCTTCAGCGCGGCGATCACCGGCACCTTGCCGTCGATATAGGATCGCACCGCCGCGCCGATGCCGACGCCGCCGACCGCAAGGCCGGCAAGCCCGACCAGGATCAGGAACGATCCCATCCGATCGACAAAACGTTGCATCCCGGGCGCGCCTGACCGCGCGTCACGCCAGCGCAGGCCCTTGTCGCGGAACGCGGCCTCGGCTTCGGTCTTCAGGGTCTGCGGCGCCGCGCCTTCGGGCAGCAGGAGACGATAGTGCGTATCGAAGAGACTGCCGGGCTCAAGAAGACCGGACCCGGCGAGATCGGCGCTTGCCACGATCGTGCGCGGGCCGAGCGTCACGCCGGTCGAGGCGTCCGGTTCGCGCGCGAGCCGGGCGGCAAGGCGAAACACCTGCGTGCCGAGACGGAAGTGGTCCCCCGCCTCAAGCCCGAGCCGGTCCGCCAGAACCGGGTCCATCACCGCACCGGGCGCGCCGTCCTTCGGCGCCAGCGCCTCGGGCAGCGGCATTTCGGGATCAAGCAGCAACCGCCCGGTCAGCGGATAGACCGCATCGACGCCCTTGACCTGGGTCAGCGCGCGCTCGGCCGCATCGCCCTCGCCCACCACCGCCATGGAGCGGAATTCGACAATCTCCGACACCGCACGCGCGCGGGCCGTCATGAAGGCGCGTTCCTCGTCGCTGGCGTACCGGTAGGTGAAGGACATCTCGGCATCGCCGCCCAGAAGCACCGCGCCCTGATCGCGGATCGCGTCCCCGATGGCGGACCGCACGGTGCCGACGGCGGCGATGGCCGCGACGCCGAGGACAAGGCAGAGCAGGAACACCGCGAAGCCGCCGAGCCCGCCGCGCATCTCGCGCCGGGCGAGGCGAAGGGCGAGGCCGGTCGTCATTCCGCGACCCGCCGCGCTGCCGCCCGGTCCTCGCCCGCAACACGCCCGTCGGCAAGGCGCACGACCCTGTCGCAGCGCGCGGCCAGTTCGGGCGCATGGGTGACGAGGATCAGCGTCGCCCCGTGGCGGTCGCGCAGGCCGAAAAGAAGATCCATGATGGTCTCGCCCGTCGCGGCATCGAGATTGCCCGTCGGCTCGTCGGCCAGAAAGATCGCCGGACGCGACACCGCCGCACGTGCGAGCGCGACGCGCTGCTGCTCGCCCCCCGACAGTTGCGCAGGGTAGTGGTCGGCGCGGTCCTTCAGGCCCACGGCGGCAAGCTCGGCCCCGGCGCGGTCAAAGGCCTCGGCGACGCCGGCAAGCTCCAGGGGAATCGCAACGTTCTCAAGCGCGGTCATCGTCGGAATGAGGTGGAAGGACTGGAAGACGATGCCCATATTGCCCCTGCGGAATCGCGCGAGCGCGTCTTCGTCCATCGCCGTCAGGTCATGGTCGAGCGCCCTGACGGTGCCAGAGGTGGCGCGCTCGAGCCCGCCCATGACCATGAGGAGCGACGACTTGCCCGACCCCGAAGGACCGATCAGCCCCAGGCTCTCGCCCCGCGCGACATCAAGGGTGATGCCCTTCAGGACCTCGACGGGGCCGGCATTGCCCTCAAGCACCAGCCCGGCGTCCGCGAGGCTCAAGATCGTGTCGCTCATGTCCCTCGTCCGCAGGCTTCGTCCGTCCAAGGGATATGGGGTGGCCGGTGCCCTGCGCAACCTCGGCCGTGCCGTCGGGGTGCTTGTCTTTGTGCTTGCCGCGCCGGCGCTGGCCGCACCGCAGAGCCTGATCGCCTTCGGAGACAGCCTGACCGCCGGCTACGGCCTGCCGCCCGATCAGGGCTTCGTGCCCCAGCTTCAGGCCTGGCTGAGCGCGCATGGCGCCGAGGTCAGGGTGCAGAACGCAGGCGTTTCGGGCGATACGACGGCCGGCGGCCTTGCGCGGATCGACTGGACGCTTTCGACCCCGGCCGACGCGATGGTGCTGACGCTTGGCGGCAACGATCTTCTTCGCGGCATCGCGCCCGAGGAGGCGCGCGGCAATCTCGACGCGATCCTGACCAAAGCCGAGGCAAAAGGGCTGCGCGTCCTTCTGGTGCCGATGGTCGCGCCCGGCAACTACGGTCCGGACTACAAGGCCGCGTTCGACGCGCTTTATCCAGACCTCGCGGCGGCGCATGGCGTCGATCTCTCCGAGCCGTTCCTTGCGCCGATCCTCGCCCTGCCCTCGCGCGATCAGGCGGTCGCGGACTACATGCAGGCGGACGGGATCCACCCGAACGCGAAGGGTGTCGCGCTGATTGTCGAGGCGCTCGGCCCCCGCGTCCTCGACCTTCTCGCGCGGGGGGAATAGCGTTTCCACTCTGGTCAAGCGCGGCCGGCTGACGGATTGTGCGGCCAGCGAAGGAGCGCTGACCATGACCCTTATCCCGCGCCTGACCGACATCGTCGGCGCCGCCAACGTCCTGACCGGAGGCGATACGGCGCCCTACGCACGCGATTGGGCGGGCACCTATCGCTGGCAGCCGCTCGCGGTCGTGCGTCCCGGCGCGACAGAGGAAGTTGCCGCGGTCCTGCGCCTTGCCGCCGAGACCAGGACGGCCGTGGTGCCGTCCGGCGGGCGCACCGGGCTGACCGGCGCGATCCAGGCCGAGGGCGCGCTGATGCTCTCGCTCGAACGGATGAACCGCATCCGCGAGATCAAGGCCGAGGCGCGGGTGGCGGTGGTCGAGGCGGGCGTCGTGCTGACCTCGCTGCATGAGGCCGCTGCAGCGCGGGGGCTCTACTTTCCGCTCTGGTTCGGCGCGCGCGGCTCTGCCCAGATCGGCGGGGTCCTGTCGACCAATGCCGGCGGGTCGAACGTCCTGCGCTATGGCTCGACGCGCGCGCTTTGCCTCGGGCTCGAGGTGGTGCTGGCGGACGGGCGGGTGATGACCCTCATGTCGGAGCTACACAAGGACAATTCGGGCTACGACCTCAAAGACCTCTTCATCGGCGCGGAAGGGACGCTCGGCGTCATCACGGCGGCGGTGATGAAGCTGGTGCCGGCGCCGCGTGCCCATGCGACGGCGATGCTCGCCGCGCCCGACCTGCCGGCCGCGCTGACGCTTCTGAACCGCCTGCGGGAAGCGACCGGCGGTCTTGTCGAGGCCTTCGAATTCATGCCGCGCAGCTACATGGAGCAACTCGGCGACCGACGCCCCGACCTCGGCCAGCCCTTCGCCGAGATCCATGACGTGACGATCCTGGTCGAGCTTGGTGCGACGTCGCCGCGCGACTGCACCCCGGGGGACGATGGCGCGGTGCCGCTCGTGACGCTTCTGGAGGAGACTCTGGCCGACCTGCTGGGCGAGGGACTGATCCTCGACGCCGTCCTCGCCCGTACCGGCGCCCAGCGCGAGGCGATCTGGGCGCGGCGCGAGGCGGCGGCCGAGATCACGGTCGGCCACGGGCATACCGTCGATACCGACGTCGCGGTGCCGCTTGACCGGGTCGATAGCTTCCTGGCGCGCGCGCTCGCCGAGGTCGCGCAGCTCGACCCCGGCGCTGCCACCAATACCGTCGCACATCTCGGCGACGGCAACCTCCACTTCACGATCTTCCCGACCCGCGAGGATACGGGTCTGGACGAGGCGCTGACCGAAGCCGTCGAAGGGATCGTGCAGGACCTCGGCGGATCGTTTTCGGCCGAACACGGGATCGGACTTTCCAAGCTTTCGTCGATGCGCCGCCGCAAGGACCCCGTCGCGCTCGACATGATGCGCGCGGTGAAGGCGGCTTTCGACCCCCAGGGCATCCTCAATCCCGGCAAGACGATTCCCGCCGCACCATGATTCCCGCCCTCGACCCCATCCTGCGGCTACCGGGCCTGAGGCTCGCGGCGATGCTGCTGATCCTGAACGGCTTCATCGGCGCGACGCTTGCGCCCTATACCTCGCTGATCGGGATCGACCTGCTCGGCCTTTCGCATTGGGTCTTCGCGGCGATGCTGGTGTCGGCCTCGCTGGTCTTCGTCACCTCCTCGGTGCTGTTCGGCGTTCTCGGCGACCACCGGATCGACCGGCGGCGACTGTCGCTCGCCTCGGCGGCTGCGATGGCGGCAGGCGCGGGGCTGATGAGCCTCTGGCCGAACGTGCCTGTCTTTCTTCTCGCGCACGGCGTGCTGCTGCCGCTCGGCGGGACGCTCTTCGTGCAAAGCTTCGCCCTCGCGCGCGAGGCGGCCGCCGATGCGCCGGGCGAGGACCGGCCCTCGATCCTCGCGACGATCCGTGCGGGCTATGCGGTGCCCTGGGTCCTGGCACTGCCGGTCTGGTCGGCCCTTTTCCGGGGCGGTCTCGATGTCCTCTGGATCTATCCGGCCGCCTGTGCGGTCGCGGTCCTCCTCGTCGTCCTTCTCGCTTGGCGCGGAACGGCGACTCCGGCCGCGCGGCCCTTGCAACCGATGTCCCTGCGCGCGGCACTGCGCGAGATCGCCGCGCCGCCCGTACTTCTTCGCGTCATTCTCCTCGGCCCGGTCAGCGCGATCATCGCGCTCTACCTCACCCTCCTTGGCCTCGTGCTGGACGAGGCTGGACGGCCCACGGGCGATGTCGCGCTTTATGCCGGCGGACTTGCCGCGCTCGAGATCCCGTTCATGCTGCTTCTGCCGCGCGTCCTGCCGCGTGTCGGCCCGTCGCGGATGATCCTGATCGGCACAATCCTTTACTGCTGCCATCTCGGCTTTCTCGCGCCGCTTTCCGGCACGCCCTTCCTCTGGCTCCTGCTTTTGCCCGGCGCGGCGGGGGGCGCGGCCATCCTGACGCTGCCGATCGCCTATCTGCAGGACCTTTTGACCGACCGGCCCGGCGCGGGGTCGTCGCTAACGGCCTTGCAGAAGGTCGCCGGGGACGCCGTCACCGCTTTCTGCTTCACGCTCGGCACCGCGCTTTCGGGCTATGGCCTTGTTGCCGTCCTCGGCGTTGTTCTGGCCATCGCGGGTTCCGCGGCGCTTCTCTCCCTCGATGGCAGGCAGGATACGCCGCGTCAGACTTGACCGGTCTTGCCGCCGTGCCACACTGGCGCCGGAGGAAGGAGGAACGCATGAGCCGCCTCGCCTTGATGTTCCGGCATCACACGATCATCGGCATCGCGTTTGCGATCCTCGCCGGCGCCGTCATCGTGGCGCGGGCCGATCTGCCCTGGCTCTGGGCACTCGCGCTTCTTGGCATCCCGGCGCAGATGCTGAACGAATACAACCTCCACCGCTTCATCTTCCACCTGCCCCCGCCGGTGACGCAATGGAAGTTCGACCTTCTCTATCGGGCGCACTATGGCCACCACGACTTTCCCACGAACCGGGAGCTATTCTTTGCCCCCGATTTCGTCGTCTTCCCGGTGCTGGTGCTGAACTTCACGCTGGTCTGGCTTGTCCTGACGCTTTTCGGCGCCTCCTGGGCCATCCCCGGGGCGGCGGCCCTCGTCATGGTCGGGGGCGGCGCGACCTTCCTTGCCTATGAATGGTTCCACGCCACGGCCCATCTGCCGGTCACCAAGACGGCGGTCGAGCGGCATGTCACGACGCTGCACAACCAGCACCATTTCCGAGACTTCTCGAAATGGTTCCATGTTACGGCGGGGGGCGAGATCATCGACCGCGTGATGGGCACCGCCATCGACCGGGACGCGCTGAAATCGCAGCAGCGGAGCCATTTCATCCGCACCCTCGGGATGCGTCCGGACGATCCGCGCCTTGTCGCGGCGCGGCTGCGGTTCGCGGGGCGCTACGGGCTTGATCCCGAGGAGATCGACCGCGCCGCGCGCGCCTGAGCTATCTGCGCCAGTCGAAGAACCCCGGGCCCGCGCGCCCGAGCAGCTCGCGCGCGAGGTCGGCGCCGGCGTCGGCACCCTCCGCGACGCTGCAACGCCGCTCGCCCGCGATCACCTCGGACCCGTCCGGCCGCAGGATTTCACCGCGCAGCCAGAGCGCGCCGCCTTCGAGTTCGGCCAGACCGGCGATCGGCGTCTCGCAGGACCCGTCCAGTGTCGCAAGGAAGGCGCGCTCGGCCGCAAGCCGCTGGCCCGTCGGGGTATCATGGATCGCGGCAAGAAGGGCGCCCGCGCGGTCGTCCGCCCCGCGCCGCTCGATCCCGATCGCGCCCTGCGCGACGGCGGGCAGCATCTCGCCCACCTCGATCGCGCTGCGGGCGACAGCCTCCATGCCAAGGCGGCGGAGGCCCGCCATGGCGAGGAAGGTCGCGGTGGCGACGCCGCCGTCGAGCTTCTTCAGCCGGGTCTGCA
>JAGRDU010000167.1 GCA_020446905.1 Paracoccaceae bacterium
GCGGTGAAGAAGGACATGAACTCGCCCACCGTCCGCTCGCCCGAGGTGACCTCGGGCCCGGCTAGAAGCAGAACGCCAAAGAAGCCAAGGCCCGTGACAATGTCGATCAGCGCCGGGATCAGGGCGCGGCTGGCGGCCGTCCGGGTCTCGGCCCGGACGATGCCGCCGACGATCTGCCGGAAGCGCGACAACTGGTAGTCTTCCATCCGGTTCAGCTTGACCGCCGCGATGCCGTGAAAGATCTCGTCAAGCCGCGTCGCGCGCCGAGCCGCCTCGGTCCGCACATAGTCGGTCTTGCGCCGGATGTAGCGCTGCACCGCGACTGTCGGCAGGATGAGCAGCGGCGCCCCGATCAGCGCCGTCAGAGTCCAGCCGGGATCGAGCGCAAGGGCTACCCCGAAGAGCGACACCAGCGCCACCACATCGCGCCCGATCCCCTGGATCAGAAGCGACCAGACCCCGGTGACCGCCAGCGTGTCGCCCTGCACCCGCTCGATCAACTCACCCGGCGGGGACTTCTGGAAGAACGGCCCGTCGAGCGTCAGAAGATGCGCCAGAAGATCGGTTTGCATCGCGGTCGAGGTTTTCAGCGCCACCCCGATCAGGAGCGAGCGGTTGACGATCAGCGTGATCGCCCGCACGAGAAAGAGGCCGAAGATCGCGCCGCCCACCCACCAGATTGCGCCGCCGCTTCCGGCAACGAAGACCCGGTCAAAAAGCGGCTTCAGCATCCAGGAGAGCGCCGCGAGGGTCGAGCCCTCGATCACCATGAAGATGGCCGCGACCAGCATCGTCCATTTGTGCGGGCTGAGATAGCCGCGCCAGAGCCGGCCGAGAAGCTGGCGGGAGCCGTAGCGCGGCGGACTCGGGTCGGCGGATCTGGACACGGGAGCGGTCGGCCTTGGCAGGGCGGCAGCGGCGCCGCGGGGTGGCGCCGATCTAGCCCGAAAGGGCGTGCCCATGCAAGGCGAGGGGGCGTTGACCTTCCCCCGTGCCGGCCCTACCGCTTGGGCGGAAAAGGAGAACCCAATGAGTCTCGGCAACGGCCGCCCCTACCTCGCGATCCCCGGCCCTTCGGTCATGCCCGACCGGGTGTTGGCCGCGATGCACCGGGCCGCGCCGAATATCTACGAAGGTCCGCTCCATGAGATGACCGCCCGGATCGTCGCGGACCTGCGCCGCGTTGCGCGCACCACGGCACATGTCGCGATCTACATCGTCAACGGCCATGGCGCCTGGGAGGCGGCGAACGCCAACATGTTTGCGCGCGGCGACACCGCGCTGGTCGCGATCACCGGGCGCTTTGGCGAAGGCTGGGCATGGTCGGCCGAGCGCATGGGGATCGAGGTGCAGCGCGTCGACTTCGGCCGGCGCGCGCCCGCCGACCCCGCGCGGATCGCCGAGGCACTGGCCGCCGACCGCGCGCACCGGATCCGCGCCGTCCTTGTGACCCATGTCGATACCGCCAGTTCGGTCCGCAACGACATCGCGGCGATCCGCGCGGCGATGGATGCGGTCGGGCACCCGGCGCTGCTGGCTGTCGATGCCATCGCCTCGCTCGGCTGCGATCCGATGCTGATGGACGAATGGGGCGTCGACGTCCTTGTCGCGGCCAGCCAGAAGGGGCTGATGACGCCGCCGGGCCTCGGCTTCGTCTGGTTCTCGGACAAGGCGCTGGCAGCCTCGCGGCGCGCCGACCTCCGCACCCCCTACTGGGACTGGGAGCCGCGCGCGAACGCGACCGAATACTGGCAGCACTTCTGCGGCACCGCGCCGACCCACCACCTCTTCGGCCTTGCCGAGGCCCTGACGATGATCCTTGACGAGGAGGGGCTCGAGGCGGTCTGGGACCGTCACGCGCGGCTGGCAGAGGCGGTCTGGGCCGCCACGCTTGCCTGGGGGCAGGGCGGCGACATTGAACTCAACGTCGCGGACCGTGCCTGTCGCGGCACCTCGGTGACGGCGCTCAGGATGGGCGGCGGTGGCGCCGGGCGTCTGCGCGCCTGGTGCGAGGCCGAGGCGGGCGTGACACTGGGCATCGGGCTTGGCATGGCCGAGCCCGGAACGCCGGCCTATGGCGATTTCCTGCGGGTCGCGCATATGGGCCACGTGAATGCGCATATGACACTGGGCGTTCTCGGCGCGATGGAGACCGGCTTGCGCGCGCTTGGCGTGCCGCATGGGCCGGGCGCGCTCGATGCCGCCGCCGCGGCGCTCTCAGGGCGCTGAACGCGCGGCCGCCAGCGCCTCGGGGAGGGTGGCGGCAAAGCGCGCCAGATCCTGCGGCCGGCCGCAGGACACGCGGATGCAGCGGTCGTGCGGGGCGACGAAGGGCATCCGCACGAAGATGTCGCGGGCGATCAACTCGGCAAGCACCTTGCGGGCAAAGGCCCCATCCGCGCCGCAGTCTATGGTGACGAAATTCGTCGCCGAGGGCAGCGGCGTCAGGCCGTTCAGCCGGGCGATCTGCGAAAGCTCGCGCCGCGCCCCCGCGACGCGCTTGACCACCTCGGAGAGGTAGGGTTGGTCGGCCAGTGCGGCGAGCGCCCCCAACTGGGCGATGCGCCCGACACCGAAGTGGTTGCGGATCTTGTCGAAGGCGGTGACGAGCGGCATCGCGGCGATCGCATAGCCGACCCGCAGTCCCGCCATGCCGTAACCCTTCGAGAAGGTCCGCATCCGGATGACGCGGGGATCCTCCGGGTCGATGACGGGCGCGGTGCCCTCGGGGGCGAGGTCGATATAGGCCTCGTCGAGGACAAGAAGCGTGCCCTCGGGCACCGCATCGATCATCCGCGCGATGGTCCTGGCCGGGTGGTGCGACCCCATCGGGTTGTCGGGATTGGCGAGATAGATGAGCTTGGCGCCGGTTTCGGCCGCGCGGGCGATCAACGCATCGGGGTCCTCCTGGTCGCCTCTGTAGGGAACCTTGTGGAGCGTTCCGCCAAAGCCCGCGACGTGGAAGTTGAACGTCGGATAGGCGCCATCCGAGGTCACGACCGCATCGCCCGGCCCGACAAGGAGGCGGACGAGGAGGCCGAGAAGTCCGTCAATCCCTTCGCCCACAACGATATTTTCCGGCCGAACCCGATGATGGGCGGCCAGCGCGTGGCGGAGGACGTGCATCTCGGGATCGCCATACATCCAGACTTCGCGCGCGGCTCCCTCCATCGCGGCGATGGCGCGCGGGGAGGGGCCGAAGACGCTTTCGTTGGCGCCGAGGCGGGCGTTGAAGGGGCGGCCGCTCTTGCGTTCCTGGGTTTCCGGCCCGACGAAGGGCACGGTGGAGGGCAGGCTTTGGGCAAGGGGCGTGTAGCGCGGTCCGGTCATCCTGGGGCCTTCGGTTCTGGTGGCGAGGCCGGGGGCGCTGCCCCCGGACCCCCGGAGTATTTGAACCACAATGAAAAACTTAGCCGATATCGGCGAGGCGTTTCAGGGCGGCTTTCAGTTTCGCGGCCTCGTCCTCGCCCAGTTCCAGCTTTTCGCGGGTTTCCTCGACGATCTCTTCGGGGGCACTTTCGATGAACTTGGGGTTGTTGAGGCGGCCGCGAAGGCCCCCCATGTCCTTCTCCAGCTTCTCCAAGGTCTTGGAAAGGCGCGATTTTTCCTCAGCGATGTCGATGACGCCCTCGAGAGGTATGGCGATGGCGCCACCCTCGACGGCGACGGTGATGGCGCCTTTGGGGGCGCTGCCGTCCGTCATGCCGTCGAGCCGGGCGAGGCGTTCGATCATCGGGCCGTTGCTGGCCAGCGCGGCGCGGCCGCGATCGTCCATCGCGGTGATGACGACCGGCAGCTTCAGGCCCGCCGGGACGTGCATTTCGGCGCGGGCGGAGCGGATTTCGGAGATGAGGGTGATGACCCAGTTCATCTCGAGATCCGCGTTTTCGTCAATTATATCAAGGTCATAGGTCGGCCAGTCGGCGTGGACGAGCATTCTCGCGCGGTCGCCCGTAAGTGCCCACAATTCCTCGGTAATAAAGGGCATGATCGGATGGAGAAGGGTGAAGCACTGGTCGAGGACCCAGGCCATCGTGGCGCGGGTTTCCTCGGCATATTCGCCGTCCATCAGGGGCTTCGAGAACTCCACATACCAGTCGCAGACCTTGCCCCAGACGAAAGCATAGAGCGTGTTCGCGGCGTCGTTGAAGCGGTAGGCGGAAAGCGCCTCGTCCACCGCGATGCGGGCGCGGGCGGTTTCCCCGATGATCCAGCGGTTGACCGTATGTTTGGCGTAGTTATCCCGTAGTACATCTGTAGCTACAGCGTCCCTACGCAGCGCGCCGTTCATTTCGGCGAAGCGGGTGGCGTTCCAGATCTTCGTGGTGAAGTTCCGGTAGCCGGCGATGCGGTCCTTGGAGAGCTTCAGGTCACGCCCCATCGCGGCCATGGCGGTCAGCGTGAAGCGCACCGCATCGGCGCCGAAGTCGGCGATGAGGTCGAGCGGGTCGAGGACGTTGCCGAGCGACTTCGACATC
>JAGRDU010000168.1 GCA_020446905.1 Paracoccaceae bacterium
TGGAGGCCGACATCGCCCCCTATCGTGACGCGGGCACGGTCGAGACGGTGCGTCGGAACCTGACCGGCGCGAAATATACGCTGGCCACCAACGCCGAAGGCGCCAAGGAAGGCATCAGCGATTTCGGCAATATTGCCGAACATAAGGACGCGCTGGACGGCAAGATCTATGGGATCGAGCCGGGCAATGACGGCAACCGCCTGATCCTCGACATGATCGAGAACGACCAGTTCGGGCTGGGTGGCTTCGAGCTGATCGAAAGTTCGGAACAGGGGATGCTGGCGCAGGTCGGCAATGCTGACAATGCTGGCAAGGCCATCGTCTTCCTTGGCTGGGAGCCGCATCCGATGAACGCCAATTTCGACATGACCTACCTGTCGGGCGGCGATGATGTCTTTGGCCCGAACTTCGGCGGTGCCGAGGTGTTTACGCTGGTCCGCGCGGGCTATGTGAAGGAATGCCCCAACACCGGCAAGCTTCTTGAAAACCTCGAATTCACGCTGCCGATGGAGAACGAGATCATGGCCAAGATCCTCGACGACGGCGAAGCGCCGGGCGACGCCGCGAAGCAATGGCTCTCCGCCAATCCCGACGTTCTTGGCCCCTGGCTTGACGGCGTGACCACCAAGGACGGTGGCGACGCGATGGCGGCGGTTAAGGCCGCGCTGAACTGACCTGACCGGCGACCGGCCCCTTCGCGCGAGGGGGCCGGAACGGCCCCTGATCCCGCGAAGACGGGACCGGGGCGGCAACCACTTTCCGGGGGACAAGGGACGATGGCGCTGAGCGATGCCATGGGCTGGCTGACCGACAACAAGATACCCGTCGGCAAGACCGCCAAGATAATCTTCGAATGGCTCAAGGTGAACGGGCGCGGCTTTTTCCAGTCGCTCTCCCAGCTTCTGCAATGGCTGATCGACAGCATCCTGTGGCTGCTTCAGACGCCGCATCCGCTGGTCATCATCGCGATCTTCGTCGCGATCACATGGTTCCTTCAGAAAAGCTGGAAGACCTGCGTGATGGTCCTTCTGGGCTTTCTCTTCATCCTTAACCAGGGCTACTGGAAGGAGACGACGGAAAGCCTGACGCTGGTCCTGTCCTCCTGCGTCGTCTGCATGGCGATCGGGGTGCCGATCGGCATCGCCGCCGCGCACCGGCCCCGGCTTTACGCCTGGATGCGGCCGATCCTTGACCTGATGCAGACGCTGCCGACCTTCGTCTACCTGATCCCCGCGATCGTGTTCTTCGGCCTCGGCATGGTGCCCGGCCTGATCGCGACCGTGATCTTCGTGCTGCCGGCGCCGATCCGCCTGACGCATCTTGGCGTCTCGACCACGCCGACCGCCCTTGTCGAAGCGCTGACCGCCTTCGGTGCCACCAGGCGTCAGGTCCTCTGGAAGGCCGAGCTTCCCTATGCCTTCCCGCAGATCATGGCGGGGCTGAACCAGACGATCATGCTCTCGCTCTCCATGGTGGTGATCGCCGCGCTTGTGGGCGCCGACGGGCTTGGCGTGCCGGTCGTCCGTGCACTGAACTCGGTCAATACCGCGCTCGGCTTCGAATCCGGCTTTGTCATCGTCGTGGTCGCCATCGTGCTTGACCGGATGCTGCGCAAGGGAGACGCGCGATGAGCAACCAGACGGGTTCCGCACCTGCCGGCGCGCCGGTCGCCGTCGAATTCGACCGGGTCAACATTGTCTTCGGCGACCGTCCCGACCTTGCCCTGCCTCTCATGGATCGCGGCCTCAGCCGGACCGACATCCAGAAGGAAACCGGGCAAATCCTCGGGGTGCACGATTGCTCGCTCACTGTGGCCCGGGGGGAAATCCTTGTCCTGATGGGGCTTTCGGGGTCGGGAAAATCGACGCTTTTGCGGGCCGTGAACGGGCTGAACCCGGTCTGCCGCGGCAGCGTTACCGTGCATGATGGTGACTGGAGCTGCGAGGTCGGCAGCGCCTCGAAGGAAGATCTTCTCAAGGTCCGGCGATCCTGCGTGGCGATGGTATTCCAGCAGTTCGGCCTCTTGCCCTGGCGGACCGTGCGGGAAAACGTCGGGCTCGGGCTCGAGCTGGCCGGCATGACGGGCGAAGAGATGCGCACCAAGGTCGACGCGCAGCTGAAGCTGGTCGGCCTGTCCGAGCGCGCCGATGCCAAGGTCGGCGAATTGTCGGGCGGGATGCAGCAGCGCGTGGGCCTTGCGCGCGCCTTCGTCACCGACGCGCCGATCCTTCTGATGGATGAGCCCTTCTCGGCGCTCGACCCGTTGATCCGCACGCGGCTCCAGGACGAGCTGCTGGAGCTTCAGGCCAAGCTGCACCGGACCATCATCTTCGTCAGCCACGATCTGGACGAGGCGTTCAAGATCGGCAACCGGATCGCCCTGAT
This sequence comes from Paracoccaceae bacterium, assembly GCA_020446905.1. Classification (GTDB taxonomy): domain Bacteria; phylum Pseudomonadota; class Alphaproteobacteria; order Rhodobacterales; family Rhodobacteraceae; genus Albidovulum. The sequence goes on from JAGRDU010000168.1 coordinate 2,386, forward strand.
GGAAGGCGGCCGTATCGTCCAGTGCGGGACCGCGCGCGAGATCATCGCGAACCCGGTGTCGGACTATGTCGCCGACTTCGTGAATCACATGAATCCGCTCAGCGTGCTGACGGCACGCGACGCCGTGGAACCCACACCCAACGCCATCCCGACCACCGGCGCGACCGACATCGACACGCCGATCAAGGAGGTGATGGCCCGACTGAAGGACGAGACAAGGGCCCTTGAGGTCACCGATCACGGCCGCGTCGTGGGCCAGGTGTCGCGCCGGACGGTGATCGCCCGGCTTCTCGATCCGCGCGGCTGAGGCGGGGGGCGATCTTTCCGCGAAAAATCGCCCGCCCGGGCGTCAGTCCTTCGTGGCGGTTACGGGGGGCGTCACAGCTTGGCGCCGCAACTTCGCCTCACGCCAGGTCATGTAGCTGATCGCGCCGATAATCATCGCGCCGCCAAGGATGACGAAAGGATCGGCCGGTTCGCCAAAGGCGACGGCGCCGAGGATCGTCGCCCAGACGAGTTGCAGGAACACGACCGGCTGGGTTACGGTCAGCGGCGCGACGGCGAAGGCGCGGGTCATGGCGTAGTGCCCGCCGGTCGCGAAGATGGTCACAAGCACGAGGATCGCAAGCTGCCTCGCATCCGGCGTCACCCAGACCGCGAGCGCCGGCACCAGCAAGCCGATCGCGACCGTCAGTGACATCATCGCGACGACCTCGGTCGCCGAAGCAAGCGCCGAGAGGCGTTTGACGATAAGGTAGGACAGGCCGAAGAAGACCGCCGCGCTGAGCTGCGCGAGATGGGCCAGCGAAAGTTCCCGCAGACCCGGGCGCAGCACCACCAGCGCGCCGATCAAAGCGACGGCGATGGCTGTCAGCCGACGCGCAGCCAGCCGCTCGCCCAGCAGGAGCGCGGCGCCCAGCGTCACGACGATGGGATTGAGATACCCGATCGCCGTCACCTCGGCGACGGGCAGGCGCGCCATGGCGTAGAACCACAGCACCGTCGCCAGCGCATGCAGGCCGCCCCGGACGGCAAAGAGCAGGCCCGCGCCGTGCGGCAGGCCGGCCTTCAGCATCCGGGTCAGGACCGGGGCGAGGAAGATCGAACCGAAGACGAAGCGCAGGAAGGCCGATTCCGGAGCCGGCAGATCCGTGCCAAGCGCGCGCACCGAACCCGTGACCGCGACGAAACACAGTCCCGTCGCGAGCATCCAGAGAACCCCTTCGACGGGGCGGCTAGCGGTGGGCTCGGCCATGCCGGGACAGAACGCGATCCGGCCGGCGGGTGCAAGGCGTCACGCAACGAGAAGCGAGATCGCGATGGCCCACATGATGAGGCCGACGCCGGCATCGAGGGCCTGCCAGGCACGGGGCCGCGCGAAAAGCGGGGCGAGCAGGCGCGCGCCGAAGCCAAGCGTCAGGAAGAAGCTCAGCGAGGCGAGCGCGGCGCCCGCGCCGAAGGCAGCCCGCGCACCGGGATATTGCGCGGCGACGGAACCGATCAGCACCACGGTATCGAGCCAGACATGCGGGTTGGCCCAGGTGATGAGGGCGAGCGCGCCGAGGACGCTGGTCAGCGTCGCGCCGCCTCCGCCCGCGGCTCGCAGCGCCTCGCCGCCCCGCCAGGCGGCGCGGAAGGCCCTGGTGCCGTACCAAAAGAGGAACGCCGCCCCGCCGTAGCGCAGCGCGGGCAGGACCCAGGGCGCGGCGGTGGTCAGCGCGCCGATGCCGGCGATACCCGACGCGATGAGGACCGCATCCGACACCGCGCAGAACAGGCTGACGGCAAGCACATGCTCGCGCCGGAGCCCCTGGCGGAGGACGAAGGCGTTCTGCGCCCCGATCGCCGTGATGAGCGCGAGGGACAGCTGGAAACCGGAGAGGAAGGCGGCGGACATGGCACCTCGGCGAGAGACTTCGCTTGACTAACGCACGCGGCGCGCCACTGTAAAATTAATCAATCTGGAATGTGATAAGTAATACTAATGATCGACAGCGCCCAGCTTCTTGCCCTTGCCGAGGTGATCCGCACCGGCAGTTTCGATGTCGCCGCGACGCGGCTCGGCATCACGCAGTCGGCGGTTTCCCAACGCATCCGCGCGCTTGAGGATCGGCTTGGCACCGCGCTGGTCATCCGCAGCCAGCCTTGCGCGCCGACAGAGGCGGGCGCGCGGCTGGCGCGGCACGCGGAGACCCTGCGTCTCCTCGAACGGGAGGCGCTCGCCGGCCTTGACGCCGACCACGACGCGGTGACGGTCCGGATCGCGGTCAACGCGGACAGTCTCGCGACCTGGCTTCTGCCGGCCCTCGCCGAGGTCGACGGCGTTCTTTTCGATCTGGTCGTGGACGATCAGGACCATTCCGCCGACTGGCTGAGGCGCGGCGAGGTGCAGGCGGCGGTGACGGCGCATGGCGCGCCGATTGCCGGCTGCGACAGCCACGCCCTGGGGCGGATGCCCTATGTTGCCACGGCAAGCCCCGGCTTCGCCGCGCGCCGGTTTCCGGACGGGGTCTCGGCGGCGGCGCTGGAGGAGGCACCTGCCCTCACCTTCAACCGCAAGGACCGGTTGCAGGCACTCTGGGCGGAACGGGCGGCGGGGCGGCCCGTCAGCCTGAGGACGCATTACATCGCGTCGAGCCAAGCCTTTGTCACCGCGTCAGAGCTTGGGCTCGGCTGGGGCATGAACCCCGAACCCTTGGTCAGGGACGCGCTTGCCGAGGGGCGCCTCGTGGCGCTCTGCCCCGAGATCGCCATTGACACCCCGCTGCACTGGCAGGTCGCGCGCCTGACCGCGCGGGCGCTTGCCCCGCTGACCGCCGCGATCCGGCGCGCGGCGTCGCGGGGTCTGGTCTGACCGGCCTCAGGCGAGCTGGGCCGCGACCTCTTCGGGCACGTCGAAATTCGCCGTGACCGTCTGCACGTCATCGTCATCCTCGAGCGTGTCGATGAGGCGCATCAGCTTTTGCGCCGTCTCGAGGTCCACGTCGGTGCGGTTCTGCGGCTTCCAGACAAGCTTGGCTTCGTCGTATTCGCCAAGCGCGCCCTCAAGCCCGTCTGCGACGGCCGAGAGGTCGGTGTCGGCACAGTAGATCCAGTGCCCCTCCTCGTCCGACTCCACGTCCTCGGCGCCAGCCTCGATCGCCGCCATCATGACGGTGTCGGCATCACCGGCCCCTGCCGGATACGTGATCTCACCCATCCGGTCGAACATGAAGCTGACCGAGCCGGTGGTCCCGAGGTTGCCGCCGAACTTGGCGAAGTAGCTGCGCACGTTCGAGGCGGTGCGGTTGAGGTTGTCGGTCAGGCATTCGACGATCACCGCGATGCCGTTCGGCCCGTAGCCCTCATAGCGGATCTCGGTATAGTCGGCGGCGTCGCCGGCCTGCGACTTCTTGATCGCGCGGTCGATCACGTCCTTCGGCATCGACTGGCTGCGCGCGGCCTTGACCGCAAGGCGCAGGCGCGGGTTCTTCTCGGGGTCCGGGTCGCCCATCTTGGCAGCCACGGTGATCTCTTTCGAGAGCTTAGAGAACAGCTTCGAGCGGGCGGCGTCCTGCCGGCCCTTGCGATGCTGGATGTTGGCCCATTTGGAATGGCCTGCCATGACCCTCTCCGTCGAATTCCCAGAAAACCGGCGCCTCTATATGTCAGCCCTCGCCCCGCCTGCAAGGGTCAGAGCGGCCAGATGAGGGGGATGGTCAGCACGGCGACGATGCCCGTGACGATGTCGAGCGGGATGCCGAGGCGCAGGAAATCCGAGAATTTGTAGCCGCCCGGGCCGTAGACCATCATGTGGGTCTGATAGCCGATGGGCGTCGCGAAGGCGACCGAGGCCGAAAACATGACCGCGACGGCAAAGGGGCGCGGGTCGAGGCCGAGCGAAAGCGCAAGCTGCATGGCAATCGGCGTGAAGATCACCGCGACGGCATTGTTCGACAGGAACTCGGTCAAGACGAGGCCGATGCAGTAGACGGCGCCCAGTGCCGCAATGGGGTGCAGGCCCTGAAGAAGCGGGCCGACGTGATCGACGATCAGCTTCACCGACCCGGCGTTGTCCAGCCCCTCCCCCACCGCGAGCATCCCGAAGATCATCGCCATGAGGCGTCCGTCGATCGCGTGCAGCGCCTCGTCGGGATCGACGGAGCGGGTCACGAGCAGCAGCGTCGCGGCGAGCATGGCAAGGACGAGGATCGGCGCGACCTCGAGCGCGGAAAGGACCACGACGGCGGCAAGCGCGCCGATGGCGAGGGGCATATGGCTTCGCCGGTAGGGTCGCGCAGTCGGCCTGGTGATGTTCACGAGGTCCACGTCGGCCGCGAGCCGCGCGATATCCTCGGCCGCGCCCTCCAGCAGAAGCGTGTCGCCGGTCTGGACGATGAGGTCATCGAGCTGGCGGCCAATGTTCTGGTTCCGGCGGTGGACCGCCAGAACATAGACGCCGTAGCGGCGGCGCAGGCGCAGCTCGCCCAGCGTGCGGCCGATCAGCCGGCAACCGGGCGTGATCAGCACCTCGACCGTCTCGGTCGCGACGGACGACAGCTTGTCGACCAACATCACGTCCTTGCGCTGCTGGAGATGCAGAAGCTCTGCCATCTCGGTCCTGAGGACGACGCGGTCGCCGGCCTCGACGACGACCGATTGCAGGTCGCGGCGCAGCGAGGCGTCGCCGCGCAGCACGTCGACAAGGCGCACCCCGTCGCGGCGGAAGATCTCAATCTCGGTCACCGGGCGGCCGACAAGGGTCGATCCCTCGGGCACCGCAACCTCGGTAAAGAACTTCACCTTGCGCCGGTCGCTGAGTAGACCACCCATCGACTGACGTTCGGGCACGAGGCGGCGCGATAGAAGCGCCATGAAGGCGCAGCCGACGACCGTCACGGCAAGCCCGACCGGGGCGATGTCGAAGATCGAGAAGGGTTCGAGCCCCTGCTTCTGCACGACGCCGTCGACAAGGATGTTGGTCGAGGTGCCGATGAGGGTGAGCATGCCGCCGAGCACGGTCGCATAGGAGAGCGGCATCAGGTAGCGCGACGCCGGGGTGCCAAGACGCTTTGCGACACCGGAGAAGATCGGGATCATCACGGCGACGACCGGCGTGTTGTTCATGAAGGCCGAGCCGAGGATGACGACGAGGAAGAGCAGGCCGAGGGTGCGGACCGGATGATCCTCGGCATGGCTCTCGGCAAGGCTGCCGATCGCCTGCAGCGCGCCGGTCCGCATCAGGGCGCCCATGATCATGAACATGAAGGCAATCGTCCAGGGCGCCGAATTCGACAGCGTCTTGGTCGCCTCGTCGAGTGGTAGGAAACCGAGCACGATCATCAACGCGGCCCCGGCCATCGCGACGACCTCGGTCGGGATCGTTTCCTTCAGGAACAGGACGAACATTCCCGCGACGATCAGCAGCGCGACGACGGCCTCGGCATCGGGGGAAAGGGGCAGAGCGATCATCAGGCGGTTCCGCGAGTCAGGTCGGTCGAGCATAGCGGCTCGTGCGCGTGCAGCAAGGCGTGCGCGGTGTCGGTCAGAGGCCGGCCGGTTCCAGCCTGCCGCCGATGCGCACCATCCGCATGGAAGTCGCCCGACCGGTGCGGTCGTCAGTCTCGACGAAGACGCCGGACACCGTCGCCTCGCCCGCCGCAGGCGTGAAGCGATCCTTGGGCATGCCGGTGATGAATCGCCGCATCGGTTCAAGCTTGTCCATGCCGATCACCGAATTGTAGTCGCCGCACATGCCGGCATCGGTGAGATAGCCGCACCCGCCCGGCAGAATCTGCGCATCCGCCGTCGGCACATGGGTATGCGTGCCGACGACAAGGCTGGCGCGGCCATCGCACCAGTGCCCCATCGCCATCTTCTCGCTCGTC
>JAGRDU010000169.1:0-10501 GCA_020446905.1 Paracoccaceae bacterium
GGTGATCATCTGCCCCATCTCGTCATTGTCGATGGTGAAGGCCTTGATCGCCGCATAGGCGCCCGGCCACTTGTCCTTGACGCCCGCCCTGCCGACCTTCCAGATTTCGCCGAAGGGCTTGCCGCAGTCATAGGCCATGTCGGGGTTCGAGCCCCAGGCCGGATCGTTGTAGCACTCGGGCGTGTACACGGGGAACTCGACCCACTCGCCCTCGTATTTCGCAGGCGCCCAGTGCGGGGCGTAGATCCAGAGCATGATCGGCGCCTGGCGCTGGTAAGCGCTTTCGAGTTCGGCGAAAAGCGCGGCGTCGGTCCCCGCGTGGATCACCTCGAACGGCAGGTCCAGGGCCTCGACCCGTTCGTCATCGAACCCGCCCCAGGTGACGGGGCCGCCGAGATACCGGCCCTTCGGCGCGGTCTCGGCGGTCGAGAAGGCCTCGGCGCAGGCCGGCTCCTTCAGCGCTTCCCAGTTCGGCAGGCCGGGGCATTTTTCCTTCATGTAGGAGGGATACCACCACTCCTCCTTGGCCTTCATGCCCGTCGGGCCGAAGACCTCGACCTTGCCGGTCGCGGTCGCGGCATCCATCGCCTCGCGGCCCGTCGTCTCCCACATCTCCATGGCGACATCGAGATCGCCGGTCTCAAGCCCCGCGAACTGCGCGAGGTAATCGGCCTGGACATATTCGACGTTGTTGCCTGCCTTTTTCAGCACCTCGCCCATGATGTTCGTGGTGATGAGCTGGCCGGTCCAGTCGTGCAGCGTCAGCTTGATCGGATCGGTTGAATCCTGCGCCAGCGCCGAACCGGCGGTCAGGGCAAGGGCCGAGACCGCGAGGCCCCGGGTCAGGATCTTGGTCGTCTTGGACATGGTGAACCCCCTGTTCATGCCGGCTTGGCCGGTCTCACGGACCGTCAGCGTGGGCGCGACGTGGTGCCCGGGCCCGATCCCTGACGCAAGGTTGGGCCGCCGAGGGCGATTCCGTCAATCCATGCGATGTGGTTTTTTGTGGGTTTTATGCCCGATCTGCGCCCGAATGTTGCGAATGGCCCTGCCCCGGCCTAAGATCGCAGCAGCTTGCGGAGCCTTTCATGCTGTCCAAACGCCACGCCGATATCCTCGACATCCTTGAGGCCGAAGGCTCGGTGACAATCGCCGCGCTGGCCGGGCGGCTTGGCGTGTCGCTCGAAACCGTGCGGCGCGATGTGAAGCCCATGACCGAGGCCGGCCGGCTGGTGCGCATTCATGGCGCGGTGGGGCTGGCGGGGCAGATCGGCGAGGCGCCGTTCCAGAAGCGGATGCGCGAGAATGCCGAAGCCAAGCGCGCCATCGCCCGCGCTGTCGCCGCGACGATCCGCGACGGGGAATCGGTGATGTTCGACACCGGCACGACGACCAGCTTCGTCGCGCGCGAACTGATGCGCCACCGGCGGCTGACCATCGTCACCAACTCCTCAGACATCGCCCGGACGCTCGCCACGGTGAACGGCAACCGCGTCTATATGGCGGGCGGAGAACTGCGCCCCGATTCCGGCGCGGCCTTCGGCAAGTCGGCGCTCGACTTCATTACCCAGTTCACGGTGCATCACGCCGTGATCTCGGCGGGCGCCGTCGATGCGGGCGGGATCATGGACTACGACCTCGAGGAGGCCGAGTTCGCCCAGGCGGTCCTGTCGCGTGGCGCTCGGCGGGTCGTCGTGACCGACCACACCAAATTCGGCAGGCGCGGGCTGATCGGCGTCGCCGGGTTCGGCGAGGTCGGAGAGATTGTCACAGACCGCGCTCCGGACCCTGCCCTCGGCCGGCATATCGCCGAAGGCGGGGCCAGCCTGACAGCCGTGGGTTAGACCGCCTCGGCGCGCACCGCGTCCACGACGATCCCCAGCGCCCGGTCGAGGTCGGCGCGGTCGATGACCAAGGGCGGCGACAGGGTCAGCACACAGCCGGCGCTGATCTTGAAGCTGAGCCCCGCCTCAAGGCAGCGGTAGTAGATCCGTTCGGCCGCCGCCCTGCCCGGCGCCTTCATCCCCCGGTCCTCGACGATCTCGACACCGAACATCAGGCCGCGCCCCCGGATGTCGCCGACGATGGGTGAGCCGTCCAGCGCCTCGCGCAGCCGGTCCAGCGCGTGGCGCCCAAGCTCCGCCGCCCGCGCGGCCAGCCCTTCCTCGCGGATCACCGCCAGCGTCTCAAGCGCCGCGCGCGCCGTCACCGGGTTCTTTTCGTGCGTGTAGTGGCCGATGGCATAGTCCCCCGCCACATCCAGATCGCGCCGCGCCACCACCGCCGCGATGGGCAGGATGCCCCCGCCCAGCGCCTTGCCGAGCGTCACGATGTCGGGAACGATCCCGTCATGCTCGAAGGCGAACATCGCGCCGGTCTTGCCAAGGCCCGTCGGGATCTCGTCCATGATAAGAAGCGCGCCGTGCCGGTGGCAGGCCGCCTGCACGGCCCGCCAGTATCCCGGCGGCGGTACGACCGGCACCGCCCGCATCGGCTCGGCGATGACGGCGGCGACGTCGCCTTCGCGCGCCAGAACGAAATCCACCATCTTGGCGCAGGCCAGACCGCAGCTCTCCGGCCCGGCATGGCCATAGGCACAGCGATAGCAGTTGAAGGGCGCGACGTGCTCCGCCCCCGGCAAGAGCGGCCCCGCGATGCCCGACCGAAACGTCGCCTCGCCCCCGACCGAGGAGGCGCCGAACCCCGCGCCGTGGAACGCGTCCCAGAAACTGAGCGTCTTGAACCGGCCCGTCGCCGCCCGCGCCAGCCTGAGCGCCACCTCATTCGCGTCCGACCCGCCGGTGGTGAAGAGCACTTTGCCGAGGTCCCCGGGCGCCAGGGCACCCAGCGCTTCCGCCAGTTCCACCGAGACCGCATTGGTGAACCGGCGCGGCGAGAAACTCAGGGCATCCAGCTGGGCCTTGATCGCCGCGACGACGCGCGGATGGCCATAGCCGAGGTGATGGACCGAATTGCCGTGGAAATCCATGAACCGGCGCCCGGCGGTATCCTCGATCCAGATCCCTTCCGCCCTCGCAATCGTCGAGAGGCAGGGCGAGGACAGCGACTGATGCAGGAACGCCCCGGCATCCCGCGCCAGCAATGCCCGCGTCGCCGCATCCGGATGCCGCGCCGCCCAGGCCGCGCGCGCCTCGGACGTATTGGATTCCCCCTCGGTATGGATCACTCCGCCCTGCCTTTTCATTGTGGTGCAAATACTCCCGCCGGAGGCTGCCGCCCCCGATACCGTCTCAGCGTGGCCAGGGCAGCGAATAGGTCTTCACATTGGTGAAGAACCTCATCGCCTCCGTCACCCCCTCCTTCACGCCATTGCCAGAATCCTTGATCCCGCCAAAGGGAGAGGTCTCGATCCGGTAGCCGGGCTGTTCCCAGATGTTCACCGTGCCGACATTCAGCCCTTCAATATAGGCCTGCATCCGGCGGAAGTCGTTGGTGCAGACGCCCGATGAGAGGCCGAAGGGCGTGGAGTTGGAAATCCGCATCACCTCGGCATCGTCATCCGGCACGCGGACGATGGGGACGATGGGGCCGAAGGTCTCCTCCATCACCAGTTCGCTGTCATGGGGCACATGATCGACCACAATCGGCGGCAAGAGCGCGCCCTTCCGGCCCGGATCGTAGAGCACCTTGGCGCCCTGTTCGGCGGCCATGTAGACGCGCTTCTCAAAGAGCGCGGCGGCTTTCTCGCTGATGACGCAGCCCAGCTCGGTCGCGGGGTCCATCGGGTCGCCGAATTTCAGCGTCTTCGCCTTTGCGAGCACCAGCGGCACGAAGCGGTCCGCGACGCTTTCCTGCACGAGGATGCGCTTGACCGCCGTACAGCGCTGGCCGGAGTTGCCCGTGGCGCCGGCGACCGCGATCGCCGCCGCCTTCTCCAGATCGGCATCGTCGAGGTCGCTCAGCACGATCAAGGGATCGTTCCCGCCAAGTTCCAGCGCCTGCCGCTTGTAGACCGCCTTGGCGGCGATCATCTTGCCCACCGGCACGCCGCCGGTGAAGGTCACGATGTCGATATTCTCGTTCGTGATCATCTCGTCGCCGATATCGGCCGGCAGACCAGTGACGATCTGGAACATCTCGGGCGGCAGGCCCGCCTCGTAGAGGATGTCGGCCAAGGCAATCGCGGTCAGCGGCGTCAGCTCGGTCGGCTTGCAGACCATGCAGTTGTTGGTGGCGATCGACGGCGCGATCTTGTGGCTGACCATGTTGAGGGGATGGTTGAAGGGCGTGATCGCGCTGATCGCCCGGACCGGCTCGCGCTTGGTGTAGATCTTCCGGTCCTTGCCGTTATGCGTCAGGTCGCAGGAAAAGATCTGCCCGTCGTCCTGAAGCGCCTGCGCGGCGGCGAAGGTATAGACATCCTGCGCGCGCTTGGTCTCATAGACCGCATGCTGGTGGCAGATGCCCAGTTCCAGCACCAGCCATTTCGCAAGGTAGTCCCGCCGCTCTCCGATGATCTCGCCCGCGCGTTTCAGGATCTGGCTGCGCTCGTAACGGGTGAGCCTGGAGCGGTAGTTCGCGGCGATCTCAAAGGCCTTGCGGGCGTGTTCGGCCGTTCCCGCGGGCACCGTGCCCACGAGTTCTCCGGTATAGGGATAGCGGACCTCGATCACGCGGTCGGTGAACACCTTTTCGCCGCCGATCCGCATCCCCTCGTGCCGCAGTTCGATCTGCATGTCCCGGTCCTTCATGGTCAGAGCGCCGCCGCGGTGCAGGCGTAGAGGAACGCATCGAAGTTGCGCAGTTCCGGCGCGGTGGGCATCTCGACCTTGCGGTTGACGATGAAGGGCACCTCCTGCTCGGTCAGCCCGCCGTGGCTACGCAGGGGCTCTTTCAGCGCGGCAAGGTCGTGGCGGTGGGCCGAGGTGCCGATGGTCATGTTCTCGCCCGAGATCATCACAATATCGCCGATCCGGTCGGCGGGCAGTTCGAACCTTTTCACCGCCTCTTCGCGGTCCACGACAAGGATCAGTTCGGGCAACGCGGCGAGCCGCGCCATGATGTCCGCGCGGTCGGCGCCCGCCGGCAGATAGGCCGTCGCGAAGGAGCCGAGCGCGCCGTGGTGGACGACGTAAGGATCGGTGATCGGCAGGATCACCCGCGCCGCCGCCTTGCCGAGCCAATCGTCGAGAAGGTCCTGCACATAGATCACCGCCGGGGTTCCGTCGGCCTTGTGCTTGGGCTTCATGCCGTGATCGGCGGTGACGACAACGGCGGCGCCAAGCCGGTCGAGCCTGCCGAGATAAAGGTCGAACATCGCATAAAAGTTCTTCGCCCCCTGCTCATCGGGCGCGAACTTGTGCTGGATGTAATCGGTCGTGGAGAGATACATCACATCGGGCTTCCACTCCTGCAGAAGCTTCACGCCGGCAGCGAAGACGAACTCCGACAGGGCCGCCGAATAAACCTCCGGCACAGCCATCCCGAGCCAGGCGCTCGCATTCTCGATCCCGTGCTCGGCCTTCGTCGTCGTGCCCGATTTCTCGGACGAAAAGGCAATTGCCCGGTCCTCGTCGAATTTCAGCCCGGCGCCCAGAAGCGCGCGGAGCTTGTCCTTGGCGGTCACCACGGCCACACGCGCGCCCGCGTCGTAGAACGCCTTGAAGACGGTCGGCGCGCGGAGGAACCGAACGTCGTTCATCATCACTTCCTCGCCGGTCTCGGGCTCGTAAAGGTAATTGCCGCAGATGCCGTGGACGGCAGGCGGCCGGCCCGTCGCGATGGAAAGGTTGTTGGGGTTGGTGAAAGAGGGGATGACCGAATGGGCGAGCCGGTCGGTGCCAGCGGCGCGGATGCGCTTGAGGTTCGGCATCAGCCCTTCGGCGATGGCGACTTCCAGATACTCAGGCTCGCAGCCGTCGAGGCAGATCGCCACGGCGGGCACCTTCGGCCAGGGATAGGCGCGGCCGTTGGCCAGAACGGGGCTGCGGTCATGGGCGTTCATCGTCGGTCCTTCCGTCTTGATTTCGGGGCCGCCTCAAGCGGCAAGCTTCGCGCGTTCGGCCAGCGCCGCCGCGGGCGGCGCAGCCGAGGTGACGCCCATCTCGGAAAGCGCCTCGCCGGCAGCCTTCACGACCTTGCGCATCACATGTTCGTCCATCCGGCCAATGCAGCCGATGCGGAAACTGTCCACCACCGTCAGCTTGCCGGGATAGATGATGAAACCCTTGGCCTTCATCTTCTCATAGAACACCGCGAAGTCGAACTTCGGATCGGCGGGGCAGAAGAAAGTCACGATAATCGGCGAAAGCCAGCGGTCCTTCAGCAGCGTCTCGAAGCCAAGCCCGCGCATTCCCTCGACCATCACGTCGCGGTTCCTCGCGTAGCGTGCGCCGCGCCCCGCGACGCCCCCCTCTTCGGCGTGAAGCTCCAGCGCCTTGAGGAACGCCGCGACGACATGGGTCGGCGGCGTATAGCGCCACTGGCCGGTCTTTTCCATGTAGGCCCACTGGGCATTGAGATCGAGTGCGAGCGAGTGGCTGTTGCCCTTCGCCGCCGCAAGCTCCGCCTTGCGCGCGACGACGAAGCCGAAGCCCGGCACGCCCTCGATGCATTTGTTCGCCGACGAGACCATCGCCTCGTACCGGATCTCGTTCACATTCAGCGGCAGCGCGCCAAAGGCCGACATGCTGTCGATCAGAAGCTTGCGGCCGGCCGCATAGACCGCCTCCGAAATCTCCGCGACCGGATTGAGGATGCCCGACGAGGTTTCGCAATGGATCGCGATGACATGGGTGATATCAGGGTCGGCATCGAGCGCGGCCGCCACCTCGTCCCCGCGCGGCGGCATGTAGTCGCCCTTGTCGATCAGCGTGTAGCCCCGCGCGAGGTATTTCATCGTCTCGGCCGCGCGGAGCCCGTAGGCGCCGTTCGCCAGCACCAGAACCTTGCCGTCCCAGGGCACGAAGGTGCCGAGCATCGCCTCGACCGAGAAGGAACCCGAGCCCTGCATCGGCACGCACGCGTAGTCGCCGGCCGTATCGCCGGCGAGCGCGAGGAGCCGGTCGCAGACAGCCTTGGTCATGGCACGGAAATCGGCGTCCCAGGACCCCCAGTCGCGCAGCATCGCTTCCTTCACTTCATAGGCGGTGGTCAGGGGCCCGGGCGTCAGAAGATAGGGCTCGCCAAGGCGCGGGGCGGGCAGCGGGGCGGAAACGGAGCGGTTCATCGACGGACCTCCTTGGGCGGAACCTGTGCGGGGTGTCTCATGCCGCGATACATCTGTAAAATCGTTATTTCAGATTGAACGATAAGAAATCTCCCTATAGCTTCGTGACAACCCCGGAGCCTTGCCATGCGCTACGTCCAGCTTCGCGCTTTCCACAACGTCGCGGTCCACGGCGGCTTTTCCCGCGCCGCCGAGGAGCTCAGGCTGACCCAGCCCGCGATCTCGGACCAGGTCCGCAAGCTGGAAGAGGAATACGACGTCCTGCTCTTCAACCGCCACAAGAAGCAGGTGACTTTGACGCAGCAGGGCGAACGCCTGCTTGAGATCACGCGGCGGCTTTTCGACAACGAAAGCCAGGCGCTCGAACTGCTCTCGGAAAGCCGCGCGCTCCGCTCGGGCGCGCTCCGGATCATGGCGGACAGCGCGCACCACCTCCTCCATATCCTTGCGCGGTTCCGCACGCGCCACCCCGGCGTGAAGATCACGGTACGCGCAGGCAATACCGAGACGGTGCTGAGTGCGCTGCATGCCTATGAGGCCGACATCGGCGTTCTCGGCGACCGTCCCGACACCCGCGACATCGAGACTGTGGCCCTGAACACGACCCCGATCGTCGCCTTCGTGGCGAAGACCGATCCGCTCGCGGCGCGCCCCGCACTGACAATCCGCGATCTTGCCGACCTGCCTCTCGTCTTCCGTGAGGAAGGCTCAAAGACCCGCCGCAAGCTGGAGGACGCCGCCCGCAGCGCCGGTGTCGCGCTCTCACCGGCGATTGTCGCCGAAGGTCGCGAGGCGGTGCGCGAGATCGTCGCCTCGGGCGCCGGCGTGGGCTTCGTGTCTGCGGCCGAGTTCGGGGCGGATGCACGGCTTGTCGCCCTCCCCATCAAGGGGGCGTGCGACCTTTCGATGGAGGAATCGCTTGTCTGCCTGCGCGACCGCCGGGGCGGCAAGCTGGTCAATGCGTTCTTCGACTGCGCGCTTTCAGAAGCCGCGGCTCAGCCCAGCGCAGCGTCCAGCGCCCGCCGCACCCGCGCGACCGTGCCCTCAACGTCATAAAGCTTGTCGAGACCGAAAAGCCCGAGGCGGAAACTGCGATACCCCTCGCCCTCGCCGACCTGCAAGGGCACGCCCGCCGCGATCTGCACGCCCTCAGCCGCGAATTTCTTTCCAGTCTGGATGTCGGGATCGTCCGTAAAACTGACGACGACGCCCGGCGCGCCGAACCCCTCGGCCGCGACCGAGCGGATGCCGCGTCCGGCCAGCTCCGCGCGCACCGCCGCCCCAAGCGCCCACTGCGCGTCGCGCAGCCGTTCAAAGCCATAGTCCTTCGTCTCCAGCATCGTGTCACGGAAGGCCCGCAACGCGTCCGTCGGCATGGTGGCGTGATAAGCGTGTCCGCCCGCCTCATAGGCCGCCATGATCTGGCGCCACCTCTTCAGATGCATCGCGAAGGAACTCGACGTGGTCCCCTCCATCCGCTCCAATGCGGCTGGCGAGAACATGACGAGGCCCGCCGAGGGCGAGGCCGACCAGCCCTTTTGCGGGGCGGAGATCAGGACATCGACGCCCGTAGCCTTCATGTCGACCCAGGCGCAGCCCGAGGCGATGCAGTCCAGGACAAAGAGCGCGCCGGCGTCATGCGCCGCCTTCGCCAGCGCCTTCAGGTAATCGTCCGGCAGGATCATCCCGCTCGCCGTCTCGACATGTGGCGCGAAGACGAGATCGGGCTTCACCTCCGCGATCTTCGCGGTGACCTCGCCGATCGCGCGGGTGCGAAGGGCGCGTCCGGCGCATTGCCGGTGCGCCGCGCCATCTCGACATGCGCCTTCCCGGCGAACCCGCCGGTCTCGAGGATCTGCGTCCAGCGGTAAGAGAACCAGCCGTTCCGCACAATCAGCGCGGTGGCGCCCGCGCCGAATTGCCGCGCGACGGCCTCCATCGCATAGGTGCCGCCGCCGGGGACAAGGGCCACAGCCTCGGCGCCGTAGACCTCTTTCAGCACTCTGGAGATGTCACGCATCACGCCCTGAAAGACCTTGCTCATGTGATTGAGCGACCGATCCGTGAAGACGACCGAAAACTCCTCAAGCCCCTCGGGGTCGATGTCGGGCAGCAATGCGGGCATGGCGTTTTCCTCCTGTTGCCGTCCGGAGTATCGCAGGTCTGCATCCCTCGCAAAGCCCCAAACGCCGCCGAAAACCCTTCCTCTTTCTGTCCGGAAATACTCTGCGCGGGTCCGGGGGTGCAAAACCCCGGCGCCTAGCCGAGAGGACCGGGCCGACGCTCTTCGGACAGAAGCACGTTCGCTTCGACGTTGCCGACACCCGGCAGGGTCATGATCCGGCGACGCAGGACGCGCTCGAAATCGGCGATGTCACGGGCGGTGACCCGAAGGCGGTAGTCGAAGAGGCCAAGGACGTGCTGGACGGTCTGAACCTCGGGGATCGCGGTCGCGGCGCGCTCGAAATCCTCGAGGCTGACGCGGCCCTTGGCCGCGAGTTTCACGCCGAGAAAGACGGTCACGCCAAAACCCAACGCCTCGGCATCGAGGTCGAGCCTGCGGCCCGCGATCACGCCGGCCTCCTCCAGCCGGCGGATGCGGCGCCAGGCGGCGGGCTGGGAAAGACCGAGCGTCCGGCCCACCGCCCCCGCACTCTGGCTTCCGTCCCTGACGAGTTCGCGCAGGATCGCTCGGTCGGTGTCGTCGAGGTCGATCACAGCGGCACGCTCCGCGTGTCCTTGATGGTCGATATCAGCATCAGGCTTTCAATATCGGCGATATGCGGCAGGGTGAGGATGCGGTCGCGGTAGATCTGCTGGTAGTGCCCCATATCGCGGGCGATCACGTTCAGGCGCACGTCGACGCGGCCGAGGAAGGTCTGGATCTCGATCACCTCGGGCACGGCGCGGGCGGCGGTGAGGAATTCGTCGAACGCATTCGCTTGGGTCTTGTCGAGCGTGAAGCGCAAGGAGACCTCGACGGCCCAGCCGAGCGCGCGCCAGTCGATCTCGGCGTGCTGACCGCGCAAGATCCCAGCGGAGGCCAGCTTCTCCAGCCGCCGCCACGCCGTGGCGGCGGTCACGCCCGCGCGGCTCGCAAGATCGGCCGTGGTCAGGCCGGGTTCGGCCATCAGCTGGCGGAGGATACGGCGATCCGTGTCGTCAATCTGCATGAATTTTTCTTCATGATGACAAATCAGGAATGACTTATTCCACTTCACGGTGAATTCGTCAAATTTTGCACGAGAATTCCCGCGTCGGGGCCTATCCTGCCGCCAGCAACATGGAAAGGAGCGCCCGATGCGCGTCTAT
>JAGRDU010000169.1:10566-10817 GCA_020446905.1 Paracoccaceae bacterium
GCCACGCCCATGCGCTGAACCTGCGGGATTCGGGCGCGAAGAACGTGGTGATCGCGCTCCGCGACGGCTCCCCTTCGGCCGCCAAGTGCGAGAAGGAAGGCCTGAAGGTCATGGGCATCGCCGAGGCGGCCGCCTGGTGCGACGTCATCATGTTCACCATGCCGGACGAGCTGCAGGCCGCGACCTACAAGAAATACGTCCACGACAACCTCAAGGAAGGCTCCGCCATCGCCTTCGCCCACGGCCTCAAC
>JAGRDU010000170.1 GCA_020446905.1 Paracoccaceae bacterium
CACATGCTGGTGCGCGTGATGCTGGCCGAACAGCTTTACCGCGCGGCCTCGATCCTCGCCGGGTCCCCCTATCACCGGGCCTGACCCGTTGCCCGCCAGGCCCCGGCGGACTATGGAAGAGCCGAACGACCGGAGTGCCGCCCATGTCCCGACCGAAGCCCGTAGTCCTGTGCATCCTCGACGGCTGGGGCCTAAGCTCCGAGACGAAGGGGAACGCCGTAGCGCTTGGCCACACCCCGACCTATGACCGGCTGATGGCGAACTGCCCGAATGCGCAGCTCATCACCCACGGGCCGGATGTGGGCCTGCCCACCGGCCAGATGGGCAATTCCGAGGTCGGGCATACCAACATTGGCGCGGGGCGCGTCGTGGCGATGGACCTCGGCCAGATCGACCTCGCGATCGAGGACCGGAGCTTTTTCTCCAACGCCGCGATTGCCGCCTTCGTGCAGACGCTGAAGGCGGATGGCGGGACGGCGCATCTGATGGGCGTCGTCTCGGACGGCGGGGTGCATGGGCATATCGAACATGTGCTGGCCGCCTGCGAGATGGTGACATCGGCGGGCGTTCCCGTCGCGTTGCACGCCGTCACAGACGGGCGCGATGTCGCGCCCTCCTCGGCCGGGGGCTTTGTCGCGGACCTTGTGAAGCGCCTTCCGAAAGGCGCTGTCGTCGCCACCGTGACGGGCCGGTATTTCGCGATGGACCGGGACAATCGGTGGGAACGGGTCAGCCGTGCCTATGCCGCGATGGTGACGGGCGCCGGTCTGTCCGCCCCGAACCCCGGGGCCGCCGTAGCCGATGCCTATGCGCGGGGCGAGACGGATGAGTTCATCCAGCCGACCGTCATCGGGGACTATGCCGGCGCCCAGGACGGCGACGGGTTCTTCTGTCTCAACTTCCGCGCCGACCGGGCGCGGGAGATCCTGCTGGCGGTGGGGGAGGACGCCTTCGACGGGTTCGACAGGGGCACCCGGCCGCATTGGGCGGCGCTTCTGGGCATGGTCGACTACTCCAAGACCCATGACGCCTTCATGGCCGCCGCCTACCCCAAGCGCGCTGTTGTCAACACCCTCGGCGCCTGGGTCGCGGCACAGGGACTGACGCAGTTCCACTGCGCCGAGACCGAGAAATACCCCCATGTGACGTTCTTCCTGAATGGCGGCAAGGAGGCTCCCGAGCAGGGCGAGGACCGCTACATGGCGCCCTCCCCCAAGGTCGCGACCTATGACCTGCAGCCCGAGATGTCGGCGCCCGAGGTCACGGACCACTTCGTCGAGGCGATCGAGAAGGGCTATGACCTCATCGTGGTCAACTACGCCAACCCCGATATGGTCGGCCATACCGGTATCGTCGCGGCCGGGATCGCCGCCGTCGAGGAGGTGGACCGGGGTCTGGCCCGCGTCATCGCCGCGCTGGAAAAGGCCGGGGGCGCGATGATCGTCACCGCAGACCATGGCAACTGCGAAACCATGATCGACCCGGTGACGGGCGGCCCCCACACCGCGCATACGACGAACCCGGTGCCGGTGATCCTCGTCGGCGGGCCGGCGGGCGCGACGCTCCACAACGGCCGCCTTGCCGATCTCGCCCCGACGCTCCTTGACCTCATGGGTCTGCCGCTGCCGCCGGAAATGACGGGGCGGAGCCTGATCGACCGCTGATGCGTTTCGCCGCATTTTTCCTCGCCCTCGCGCTCGGCGCCCTGCCGGCGCGCGCCGCCGATCCGGCGGTGCCCGAAGCCGAGGCGGCGGCCGAGGAACTGCGCGCGGCCATCGCGGAACTGAACGGCGCCGAGGGGTCGCGCAACCGCGTTGCCGCGCTTACCCGCACCATCAAGGCCTACGAGCACGGCCTTGGCTCCCTGCGCGACGCGCTCCGCCGCGCCTCGGTCCGCGAGGCCGAGATCGAAACCTCGTTCGAGGCGCGCCGCACCCGCATCGCCCAGCTTCTCGGCGTCATGGCCTCGATGGAGCGCGATCCTGAACCGCTGCTGCTCTTTCACCCCGACGGGCCGCTTGGCACCGCGCGCGCGGCGATGATCCTGTCGTCGGTTACCCCCGCGCTGCAGTCCGAGGCCGAGGTGCTGCGCGGCGAGCTTGAGGAACTGGCGCGCCTGCGCCGGCTCGAGGCGAATGCGACGGACACGCTGCAACGCGGCCTCGAGGCGGCGCAGGCGGCGCGCACCGCGCTCAGCCAGGCGGTGCAGGACCGCACCGACCTGCCGCCGCGCTTCCTCGCCGACCCCGAGGAACTGACGCTGCTGGTCAATTCCGCCGACACGCTCGATGCCTTTGCGGTCGGCCTCGCCGACATGGAAACCGACATCGGCGCGCCGGACGGCGATTTCGAGGGCGCGAAAGGCACGCTGCCGCTGCCGGTCGAGGGCCGGCTCCTGCGCCGCGCCGGCGAGGCCGACGCGGCCGGCATCCGCCGCCCCGGCATCCTGATCGCCACCGATCCCGCAGCGCTCGTCACCCTGCCCTGGGCGGCGACGGTCCGCTACCGCGGGCCGCTCCTCGACTACGGAAATGTGATGATCGCTGAACCCGCGCCGGGCTATCTTCTGGTTCTGGCCGGCCTTGGAACGGTCTATGGCGAGACCGGAGACGTGCTTGAGGCCGGCGCGCCGGTGGGACTGATGGGCGGAACCGCGCAGGAGGCCTTCGCCGTTCCCTCCGGACCCGCCGAAAGCGGTGGCGCAGGGCGGACGGAAACGCTTTATATAGAGTTGAGACAGGGCAAGGAGCCCGTGGACCCCGCTCCGTGGTTCACCGAGACAAAGGAAAACTAGGCGATGCGGAAATTTCTGATGGCGGCCCTCGGCGGAACCGCGGCGGGCATTGTGCTCACGACGCAGGTCGCCGCCCCGCTTCTGGCGCAGGAGGCCGGCAAGCCCTCGACGGTCTACGAACAGCTCGACCTTTTCGGCGACATCTTCGAGCGCATCCGCAGCGCAATATGTCGAGGACGTGGACGAAGAAAAAGCTGATCGAGGCGGCCATCAACGGCATGCTGACCTCGCTCGACCCGCATTCGAGCTACCTTGCCGCCGACGCCTTCGACGACATGCGCGTCCAGACCCGCGGAGAATTCGGCGGCCTCGGCATCGAGGTGACGCAGGAGGAAGGCTTCGTGAAGGTCGTCTCGCCGATTGACGGCACGCCGGCCGCCGAGGCAGGGGTCCAGGCGGGCGACTACATCACCCATGTCGATGGCGAAAGCGTCCTCGGCCTTACCCTCGACCAGGCGGTGGACAAGATGCGCGGGCCGGTCGGCTCCGAGATCGTCATCACCATCGCGCGGCAGGGCACCGAGGAGCCCTTCGACGTCTCGATCGTCCGCGACACGATCAAGCTGACCGCCGCGCGCGGGCGGCTCGAAGGTCACACGGTCGTCCTGCGTGTCACCACCTTCAACGACCAGACCTATGACAACATGGCCGACGCGCTGAAGAAGGCGGTGGACGAGGCCGGCGGCAAGGACAAGGTGAACGGCTTCGTCCTTGACCTCAGGAACAATCCGGGCGGTCTGCTGACGCAGGCCATCTCGGTCTCCGACGCCTTCCTCGACAAGGGCGAGATCGTTTCGACCCGCGGCCGCAACCCCGAGGACAGCGAAAGGTTCAACGCCGAACCGGGCGATCTGGCCGACGGCAAGCCGATGGTAGTGCTCATCAACGGCGGCTCGGCCTCGGCCTCGGAGATCGTGACCGGCGCGCTGCAGGATCATCGTCGGGCCATCGTCGTCGGCACCAAGTCCTTCGGCAAGGGGTCGGTCCAGACCGTGATCCCGCTGCGCGGCGAAGGCGCGATGCGCCTGACCACGGCGCGCTACTACACGCCCTCGGGCCGCTCGATCCAGTCGCTCGGCATCTCGCCCGATATCGTGGTCGAGCAGCCGGCCCCGAAGCCTGCCGATGCCAAGCCCGAGGAGGAAGGCTCGGCCGCGTCCAAGACCCGGTCCGAGGCCGACCTGCGCGGCGCCATCACCAACGACACGATGAGCGAGGACGAAAAGCGCGTCTGGGAGGAAGAGCAGACCAAGGCCGAGGAAGCGGCGAAGCTGCGCGAAGAGGACTACCAGCTCGCCTATGCCATCGACATCCTGAAGGGCCTTTCGGCGATCGCGCATTCGGACGTGGCCGGGCAATGACGCCGCAAGAGGCGTCGGCCCTGCCCTACCGGCGCTGCGCCGGGGTCGTCCTTGTGAACGGCGATGGACTTATCTTTGCGGGGCAGCGCAAGGAAAGCCCGAGCGCCGCCTGGCAGATGCCTCAGGGCGGGATAGACGAGGGCGAGAAGCCGAAGAAGGCCGCGCTGCGCGAACTCTGGGAAGAAACCGGCGTCACCGCGGACCTCGTCGACTTCGTCGCCAAGGCGCCGCGCTGGGTCACCTACGACCTGCCGCCCGAGCTGCTGGGAAAGGTCTGGGGCGGCAAGTATCGCGGGCAGGAACAGAAATGGTTCCTCTTCCGCTTCACCGGCCGGGATGACCAGATCGACATCGCGACTGTGCATCCGGAGTTTTCCGCGTGGAAATGGGTGACGGCGGACGAGATGATCGCCGCCATCGTGCCCTTCAAGCGCGCGGTCTACCAGCAAGTCGTCGACATGTTCCGCGACCACCTCGCCTGAAGGATCAGGCCCGGGGACCCTCGTGCAGAAGGTCCTCGACGAACCACGAGGCGAACTGCGCACGCCCCGACACCCCCGCCTTGGCATAGATCCGCGTCAATTGCGCCCGCACCGTGCCCTGCGCGGCACTGCGCAGCGAGGCGATTTCGGCCACGTCGAGGCCCTTGAGTGCCAGCATCCCGACGTCCCGCTCGGCGGGCGTCAGGCGCCAGTCGTCGAACTGGGTCTCGATCACCCGGGCCAGATCGCCCCGCGCCGTATCCAGCGCACGTTCCTGCTCGCTCATGCGGTCGAGCGTCTGGCGCAACTGCCAGCTTCCGATCCCGATGCCGGCAACCAGGACCACCGCGACAAGCGACTCGAGGACAGCGTGCCATTCCGTCGGCGCCGACAAGAGGTCGGTCCCGGCATCGGCGACGAAGAAGACCGCCGCCACCGCCTGCAGGAGGAGGAACGCGGCGAGGGCAGCGGACTTGCGCCGCCCCGCCGCCCGAGAGGCAGTGACCCTTGTCATCTCCGCCGGCGCCGCCCCAGGATCATCGGCCGCACGAGATTGCGCCCGAGCGCACGGCTTTCGACCGCCACCCCCGCAACATGCAAAAGCGCGAGCACTACCATCAGGTTCGCCGCCACCTCGTGGACCTCCCCGGCAGCCTTGCCAAGGCCGCGTTCATTGTCGTCGCCCTCATTTTCGCCTTCACCGTCCGGCTTGACAAGGACAGACCAGTCGCCGGCTGCGACAGCCGCCTTTTCCTCGGCGATGGTGACGGGGCTCTTGGCTCCGGTCATCACGAGGCCCGTGGCCGTCACGGTCGCGAGGCAGGCCCAGAGCGCATAGACCATGATCGCCGCGGCCGGGTTGTGCGACGGATGTTCCCGCGCGCGCCCGCCGAAAAGATCGAAGAGATGACGGACCGCCGCCCGGGGGTTCGGGGGAAAGGCGCTGAAGCGGGCCTCGGCAGTGCCAATGATGCCCCAGATCAGGCGGATGCCAAGAAGGGCAAGCACTGCCCAGCCGATCCAGACGTGCCAGATGCCGCCCGGCTTTGTCAGGAGATAGTTCGCGATAACCGCGGCCGCGATCGCCCAGTGGCTGATCCGGACCAGCGGGTCCCAGGGATCGGGGGGCACGACCGTGCCCCCCTGCCCCGGCGCCTGGGCCTGGGCCATGATTACTCTTCGCCCTTGATCTCGACGACTGCGCCGGTCTTCGGGTCGATATACACCTCCCAGAGCTTCTGCGCCTCGTCGGTGCACTTGGCTTCGATCTTGCCGCCCTCGGCCTCGAACTCCTTGACCATGCAGCCGGCCTTTTCCAGCGCGGCGGTGGCATCGGTCGGGTTTGTGCCGACCACGTCGCCGACGACCGGCATCGCCGCGGCGGCAAGGGGAAGGCCGGCAACGGCCAGGGCGAGAAGGATGGAACGTGTCATGTGGATACCTTTCTGCTTCATCGGCCGGACGGACGTGCCCGGCGCTGGCAGTGACCTGGGACCTGTCGCGCCATCCGTCGATGCGAGGATCGTTGACCCCCGAAGGGATAAGCGTGTGCTGACGGCAGCAATCCGCTGCAACCTTGCGAATTCAGCAGGTTGCCGCCGAAATCCAGTCCGCGAGGTGCCGCTGGAGATGCGGAACCCCGATCGGATGCGCAAGGAAATCCGCGGTCGCCATCATCTCCCAGCGTTGCCCCTCGCTGCCGAACCGGATCGCCTCGATCTCGACCGCCGCAAGATATCCGCCGAAGAAGACCACCCGCGCGCCGCCGAGATGATCGGACCGGTAGTCCCGCCGCCAGAGGAGCCGCTCGGGCGGCAGTGCCAGCCCGAACTCCTCCTCGAGCTCGCGCAGCGCACAGTCCTCGGGGCTCTCTGCCCCCTCGCGCGCCCCGCCGGGAAGGTCCCAATGGCCGGGAAACGGGATATGCGCGAAGTCGTCGCGCAGGTAGGTCAAGACCGAAGCCCCGTGCAACAGTGCGATCTTCGCCCCCGCAAACGGGGGCTCAGTTGTCATTGATGTCGCGGTCCCAGACCTTGACCTGACCGTGGCGCACCCCGACGAGCCGGCGCAAGAGCAGCCAGGCGGCCAGCGAGACGACCGCGAAGACCAGGAAGAGTGCCTGAAACGATCCGCCTAGGACGCCGAACCAGAGCAGAATGCCGGTCACCGCCGCACCGATCGCGAAGCCGAGAAGGATGAACCCCGGGATCGCCATTTCCAGCATCGCGAGCACCGCGCCCGCGATCATCCAGACCCACCATTCCTGCCAGAGCGCCATCAGCCGCGTCCCTTCAGCATCCTGAACGCATCCCCGAAGGCATCGAGCGCCTGCGCCGGCACGATCACCGTCTGCTTGCCGGAGCCCTGCCCGACGGCAGTCAGCGCCTCGACCTGTTTCAGGGCGACCTGGTATTGTGCCGCCTCAAGCCCGTTCTGCTTGATCGCCTCGGCGATCACGCCGGTCGCATAGGCCTCGGCGTCCGCCAGCACGCGGCGCGCCTTCGCCTCCTGCTCGGCCGCATAAAGCTCGGCGTCGGCATTCAGCTCGACCGCCCGTTTCTTGCCCTCGGCCTCGGTCACCTGCGCACGGCGCGCCCGCTCCGCATTCAGCTGCTGCAGCATCGCGGCCCGCGTCGCCTCATCAAGGTTGACGTCCAGCACCTCGGCCCGCGTCACCTCGATCCCCCAGTCGTCGACCATGGCCGCCACCTGTTCGCGCACCTTGGCGATCAGATCGGAGCGGTTGGACTGCACCTGATCCAGCTCCATCTTGCCGATCTCGGACCGGACGATCCCGGCGACCGTGGTGGCGATGGCGGCATCGACGTCGCGGATCCGGTAGACGGTCTTTTCCGGCTCGGTGATGCGGTAGAAGACGCTGGTTTCCACTTTCACCAGCACGTTGTCGGCCGTGATGGCATCCTGCGTCGCGTTCGGCAACTGCCGCTCCAGCACCGAGATCTTGTGCGCCACGCGATCCAGAAATGGCACAATGAAGTTGATGCCGGGCCCGAGGACAGACCGCAGCCGTCCGAACCGCTCGACCACGTGCTTTTCCGATTGCGGCACGATCCGCACGCCAAGGAAGATGCTGAGGATGACGAAGGCGGCGACGGCGAGCAGCACGCCGTTGCCCCCGACAAGCTCTCCGATCAGGCCGTTCCCGTTCATCTCGATCTCCTCTTACGGTCGCGCCGACTATGCCCGGCATCGCTCGGGCTGAAAAGCCCCGAGCGTTCCGCGCCGCTGGCCCGTTTCGCAGTCCCGCGGAGTGCGGTAGTCTCGTGCCATGCCCGCCCTTTGCCGCGATTGCCTGACGACCTTCGAGACCGGCGCGCGCTGCCCGGCGTGCCGGTCGCCGCGTGTTCTGTCGCATCCCGAACTGTTTACGCTCTCGATCGCACATATGGACTGCGACGCCTTCTACGCCAGCGTGGAAAAGCGGGACGCGCCCGAACTGCGGGGCCGCCCCGTCATCGTCGGCGGCGCGCGGCGCGGTGTCGTCTCGACCTGTTGCTACCTCGCGCGGATCAAGGGCGTGCGCTCGGCGATGCCGATGTTCCAGGCGCTGAAGCTCTGCCCCGAGGCGGTGGTGGTGAGGCCCCGGCACAGCCACTACGCTGCGGTGTCCCGGCAGATCCGGGTACTGATGGACGCGCTGACCCCGGTGGTCGAGCCCCTTTCGCTGGACGAGGCCTTCCTCGACCTGACCGGGACGCAGCGCCTTCATGGCGCCCCTCCGGCGGTTCTTCTTGCGCGGCTTCTGAAGCGGATGGAGGACGAGGTGGGGCTGACGGGCTCAGTAGGCCTCTCGCACAACAAGTTCCTCGCCAAGATCGCCTCCGACCTCGACAAGCCGCGCGGCTTTTCGGTGATCGGGCGGGCTGACACGGCGGCATTCCTGAAGGGCAAGCCGGTAAGGATGATCTGGGGCGTCGGCGCGGCTGGCCAGGCGGCGCTCGAGGCGGCGGGAATCCGGACCTTCGATGACCTCGCACGCTGGGACCGCAAGGACCTCATCCACCGGTTCGGACAAATCGGCGACCGGCTGTGGCACCTTGCCCGCGGCGAGGACAACCGCCGCGTCAATCCGCGCGAGCCGATGAAGTCGATCTCGGCCGAGACGACCTTTGACGAGGACACGTCCGACCGAGACCTCCTCGACGGCCATCTCTGGCGTCTGGCCGAGAAGGTCGCCGACCGGACAAAGGCCAAGCATCTGGCCGGGTGCACCGTCACGCTGAAGCTGAAGCGGGCCGATTTCAGCACCATCACCCGGCGCCATACCCTGCGCGAGGCGACCCAGATGGCCGACCGCCTCTATCGCGAGGCGGCGGAGCTGCTGGCCCATGTCGAGGGGCACGAGGCCTACAGGCTGATCGGCGTCGGCCTCTCGGACATCGTGCCCGAGACCGAGGCTGACCTGACCGCCGACCTGCTTGACCCCGGCGCTGTGAAACGCGCCGGCGCAGAGCGTGCGACCGACGCGATCCGCGCCCGCTTCGGACCCGAGGCAATCGTGAAGGGGCGCGCCTTGCGCTGACTATTCCGCGGCGAGCGGCAACTCGTCGCGCCCGATCCCGGCGATCTCGCTGAGAACCGTCTGCAGCGTCCGCCGGAACCCCATGAAATTGCCGTTCGGCCGCACATCCCGCTCGTTCATGTAGAGAGAGCGGTCAATCTCGATCTGCAGCGCATGGAACCCGCGCGAGGGATGCCCGTAGGTCTGCGCGATATAGGCGCCGGCGAAGGGCGTATTGCGCAGGGTGCGCAGGCCGGCGCGCTCGAACGCCTCCTCGACGCGGGCGGTGATCCAGGGCGCCGCCGAGGTGCCGAAGCGATCGCCGATGACCACCTCGGGCCGCCGGATGCGGGCCGAGGCGACCGCGTCCATCGCCTCGTGCGGCATGGAATGCACGTCGACAAGAATGCCCGCCCCGAACTGCCGCCGCGCGCCGTCCATGAGGCCACGCAGGCATTCGTGATAAGGCCGCCAGTGGCTGTCGATGCGCGCCTCGGCCTCGGCGCGGGTGATCTTCCCCGAGTAGATTGCCCGGCCCGCCGAAACGACCCGCGGGATGACGCCAAGACCCGAGGCGACGCGAGGATTATAGGCCGAAAGCCGCACTCCCTCGATCAGCGCGGGGTCAAGCTCGTCCGCCGCGCGGTTGAGATCGAGCCAGGCGCGCGGCGCGCTGGCGGCCAGAAGCGGAGCACCGAGCGACGTCACGCCGTCCAGAAGCGTATCGACGAATGCGTCCTCCGAGGACCGCAGGGCGCGCGCGTCAAGAAGCGAGGCACGCAGGAAAGCCGCCGGATAGTCACGCCCGCTGTGCGGCGACGCAAAGACAACGCCTGTCAGGCGACGCTCTGGCATCGTCAAGAGATAGGGGGCGGACCGCATGAACACTCCAACACTACGGGACACAGTATAGGGCCTATATTCGCCGTCCCGAAACCCCTTGCAAGCTTACACGACTCCTTTTATAGACCCGGGACCGACGCGGACCCGCCCCGCGTTCCAATGCTTTGGGATGGGCGGAATCGTTGACGGAACGGGCGGTTAGCTCAGCGGTAGAGCACTACGTTGACATCGTAGTGGCCACTGGTTCGATCCCAGTACCGCCCACCATCCGCCCCCGATTCGGGGGCGATTTTGATTTCAATGGCGCGCCGCGCGCCGCGAATAGGAGAAGACCGATGAAGGTCAGGAACTCGCTCCGCTCGCTGAAGTTGCGCCATCGCGACTGTCAGGTCGTGCGCCGCAAGGGCCGCGTCTATGTGATCAACAAGACGCAGCGCCGCTTCA
>JAGRDU010000019.1:0-18486 GCA_020446905.1 Paracoccaceae bacterium
ATCCGCCGCGCGATGATCCGGATGCCGGCGGCGATCAACGGGCTGCCGGCCACGATGCTCTTGCAGGTTCACGACGAGCTTCTCTTCGAGGTCGAGGAAGGCGCGGTGGACCCGCTGATCGCGGCGGCGCGCGCGGTCATGGAGGGGGCCGCGCATCCGGCGGTCCATATCGACGTGCCGCTGGTGGTCGATGCGGGGCAGGGTGTCAACTGGGCCGAGGCGCATTGAGGGGGCGGCCCCGGCAGGCATCCGACTGCAGGAAGACCTTCAGCGACTTGTCGCGCTCCGGCCGGAAGGGCCCGGCCTCGTCCGCCGAGGCGATGCGGTCGATGCGGAACATCCGGAAATCCTCGCGCAGCTCGCACCAGGCGATGAGGGTCCAGACCTTGCCCCAGAACCAGAGCGAGAGCGGGCGGACGGTGCGGCGGGTATTGCTGCCGTCGGCATCGCGATAGCCGAGTACGAGTTTCGTGCGCGCGCCAGTGGCCCGGTCGAGCCGGTCGATCATCGCCCGGTCGTTATCCGAAAGCGCTCCGGCGTCACTCGCATCGATCGCCACGGCCGCCGTGTGCGCGCGCAGCGCCTCGGGCAAGACCGCCTCGATCTTCTGCAGCGCCTCTTCGGCGGCAAGCGCCATCTCGGCGCCGCCGAAGCTGCGCACCATGCGGGCGCCGGCGGTCAGGGCGGCGATCTCGTCCCGGGTGAACATCAGGGGCGGCAGGTCGTAGCCCGCGCGCATGAGGTAGCCGACCCCCGCCGCCCCGTCGATCGGTACGCCCGACCCGATGAGGTCGGCCACGTCGCGGTAGATCGTGCGTTCGCTCACCTCGAGCCGTTCGGCCAGCATGCGAGCGGTGGTGAGCCGGCCGCCCCTCAGATACTGGACGATCTGGAAGAGGCGGTCGGCCCGGCGCATCAGGCGGCCTTCGCCGGCTCGAAAAGCCCGATGGAGTTGCCGTCGGGATCGGTCGCATAGACGAAGCGACCGGGCGGGATCGTGATGATCTCGCCCAGAACCTTGCCGCCGGCCGTGCGGCAGCGGATCGCGGCATCCTCGAGACGGTCCCGGACGGCGATATGAACGGTCGGGCCGTTGCCGGCGGTCGCCGGGGTGCCAGGGTAGAGATGTCCGGCGACCGTGTCCGTCGCGCTGCCGAGGTTGGCCATCGGGTTCGGTCCGCTTTCGTCGATCGTCATCTGCCAGTCGAAGACCGCGTTATAGAACGCGACCGCCTTCTTCATATCGGAAACCGGAATCTCGCTCCAGACGACGACGGGTTCGGTGGTCATGGGGTGCTCCTTTCAAGCTGTTGTGCGCCCCTTATCGCGAACCCCTCCTGACAGCCTTCTGTCAGGAGCGCGAAAGGGTCCTGAACAAAAGTTCCAAAGGCACCGTAAGCGCGCGCTTGGGGTCACTAAACCCCGGTTTATTGTGGCGAAGGCGAATCTTCCGGATGATCTGGCGAGGTCGGGGCGGCAGGTTTTTCGGTTGAAAGGAAAGAAATGAGATATTCGGCACTCCTCGCGCTGGCGCTGACGATCGCGGGCGGCGTTGCGCAGGCCTCGTCGGACGACATATCGGCGGACGACGACACCGGCAGCGCGGGCTGCGTGATCGGCGGCGACGGCGCCTGTCTCGGAGACGACGGCGCGGGCGTTTCGTCGGGCGACGACAGTTCCGAACCAGGCGAAGTGGCGGACGACGATTCGGCAGACGATGACTCGGGTGACGACGAGTCCGGAGATCAGCCCGGCCACGACGATACAGGCGACGACGATGGCGGCGACGACAACGGGTCCGGTCACGACGATTCGGGCGACGACGACTGATCCAGCCGCACCCTGTTCACGCCGTCCGCTCCGGGATCGCCCGGGCCGGGCGGCGTTTGCATTTCGGGCGCAGCCGGTTGCATCTCTGGAAGGGTGGCAAGGCCGTGCCTATAACCGGCAATCGCCCGCCGCACGGCAAGCTTCTGTTCTTGCTTCCAAAACCCCTAAACCGAAGTTTAGCGCGGCGGGGACCCGCCTGCACAGGGTGACTAGGTCAAGGGTTTACTGGCCTTCGATGGGTGGACGGGTTTTGTGAAGGGCGGCAGCGCCGTGTGGACGGCCGGGTGCAGGCCCGAGCGGTGCGTCGCAAGACCATGAGACCAAGAGCAAAGACCAACGAAAGGCAATGACATGAAATATTCCATCATTCTCGCCGCGGCGATGGCCGTCGCTTCAGGCATGGCGCTGGCGGAAGACGGTGCCGCGGGCTCGGCCGAAGGTTCGGGCGAGGTCGTGATCGTCGAGACCGACTCGGGCGCCGGCGTCGAAACCGGAAGCGAAAGCGGAGCTGATGACGGCGCGGTCTGCGCTGCGGAGGACGATTCGGGCTGCAGCGGCACCGACGGCTCGGGCGAGGGCGTCGAAAGCGGCGATGACGACGGCAGTTCCGAAGGCATCGAATCCGAGGGCGGCGACTCTGAGGGCGGCGACTCCGACGGTGGCAGCTCGGAAGGCGGCAACTCGGACGGTGGCGCCGAGGGCGGCGAGTCGGAATCGGGCGAAAACTGAGACCAGCGCCTGAGAGGCTGATATAAGATCATCACCCGGAGTGCATCGCCGCTCCGGGTGATTGTCTGTCCGGGAGTGATCTTCATGTCGCTGATCCGAGTGTGTCTTGCCCTGGCACTGACCCTGTCGGTATCCGGCCCCTCGCGCGTCCACGCCGAGCCCGGGGACATGGTCGCGATGATCCTCGCCGACCTTGCCGGCGCCGGCTATCGCGACATCACCGTCGAAAGCACGCTTCTCAACCGCGAGCGCATCGTCGCGACGCGGGGCGACGTGTGGCGTGAGATCGTCGTCGACCCGCGCACCGGCGAGATTCTGCGCGACCTGCGGCGGGTCGTGCCGGCGTTGATGCAGACGGGCGACAGTCGTGACATAATTGCCGGAAAGCCCGATCCGGACCCCGGCGAGAAGCCGGAGCAACCGGAGCCGGGCGAGGAGGAAGGCGCCGAGCACCGGCGTGAAGCGCCGGACGATCCCGGCGAGACAGGTGAGTGACCGATGACGGCAATGCGCAGAGACCCTGCCGATGCGGCCCGGCACCGCTGGGCGCTTGTCGGCGTCGTCGGGGTCCAGGCGATCTGTGCGGTTTATCTCGCGTCCGGCATCCTCGGATCGCTGCTCGGGATCCCGCTGCCACCGTTGCCTTGGGCGCTACATGAATATCTCGAGATTGCGGCCGCCCTCGGCATGATCGCGGGCGTCGCCTTCGGGGCCCTGCTGCTGCATCGCTCGCAGGAGGGGCGCAAGGCGGCCGAGGCGCGCCTGTCGCGGATGCGCGGCGAATTCAGGTCCCACATGGAGGCCCGATTTGCCCGCTGGGGCCTGACCCCGGCCGAGGCTGAGGTGGCCGTGCTGGCGATCAAGGGCCTCAGGACGCAGGAGATTGCGGCGCTGCGCGAGACCTCCGAGGGCACTGTCAAGGCGCAGACCAACGCGATCTATCGCAAGGCCCGCGTGACCGGCCGCACCCAGCTGCTGAGCCTTTTCATCGAGGATCTCTTTGCCGAAGAGGCAGCGGCCGAAGTGACGCTGACGGAGCGCAGGATCGTGCGCGCCGCGTAAAGGCCTTCGCCCGGGTTGCGCGTCGCGGTGGCTGCTCTAGACTTGGCCCCCAAGCCGAAAGGAGCGCTGGCCGGGATGCCGCACGATCACCCCCATCACTACCATGACGACCACGGGGCGCATGTCCACGGCGGCGGGGATCCCGGCCATGGCCATGGGCACGTCCATCATGTGCCCGAGGGGGATCGCGCGCTGGGCCTTGCCGTCGCGGTGAATGTCCTTCTGACGCTGGCGCAGATTGTCGGCGGCATCGTCTCGGGGTCGATGGCGCTGATCGCGGACGCGGTGCACAACCTTTCGGACGCCGCCGCGCTGGTCATCGCCTTCGCGGCCCGGCGGATCGCGCGGCGGCCGGCCGATCCGGGGATGTCTTTCGGCTATGCGCGTGCCGAGGTCGTCGCGGCGCTTGTCAACTATACCGTGCTGGTGGTGATCTCGCTCTGGCTCGGCTTCGAGGCGGTGATGCGGCTTCTCGACCCGCCGGAGGTCGCGGGCGGCATCGTCATGGCGCTGGCGGCGCTGGCGCTGGTGATCGACCTTGCCACGGCGGCGCTGACCTTCCGGCTGGCGAAGGACAGCACGAATATCCGCGCCGCCTTCCTGCACAACCTTGCGGATGCCGGGTCTTCGGTGGCGGTGCTCGTGGGCGGTGCCCTGATCTGGTCCTTCGGCTGGGCCTGGGCGGACCCGGCGATCACGCTCCTCATCTCGGCCTGGATCCTCTGGCATGCGCTGTCCGAGATCGGGCCGGTGATCCGCGTCCTGATGCTGGCCGCGCCCGGGGCGGCAGAGGCGGAGGCGGTGCGCGCGGCGATCGTCGCGGAGGACGGGGTGGCGGGTGTCCATCACCTCCATGTCTGGCAACTGGACGAGCATCGCGCCTCGCTCGAGGCGCATCTGGTGCTGGAAGAGGGCGCCGAGGGCGGCAACGTGGTGCGGCGCGTCAAGGCACGCATCGCGGAACGCTTCGGCATCGCCCATGTGACCTTCGAGACGGAAACCCGCGCCTCGGGCTGCGCCGGGACAGGGTGCCGGTTCGAGGGGGCGTGAGGGGCGCTGCCCCTCTGCAGGGCCATAGGGCCCCGCATTCACCCCGGAGTATTTTGGCCACAATGAAAGCTCAGGAAAGCCAGCCGAGGCCGGCCCCGGTCGGGCCCGCAGGCGCGTATTCGGCGCTGACCCAGCCTGCATAGCCGCCCTCGTCGAGGCGGGCAAAGAAGGCGGGGTAGTCGATCTCGCCGCCCGTGGGTTCGTTGCGGCCGGGATAGCCCGCGATCTGGATGTGGACGGCGCGGGCACCATGGGCGGCCCAGGCGGCGGCGACATCGCCGGTGATGCGGTAGGCGTGGTAGGCGTCGAACTGGAGGGCGAGGTTCGGGGCGGCTACAGCATCGAGGGTGCGGGCGGCGGTGTCGTAGTCGGCGAGGAAGTAGCCGGGCATGTCGGCACGGTTGATCGGCTCGATCGTCAGGCTTTGCTTGCGCGCGCGGGCGGCGGCCCATCTGAGGTTTTCGGTGAAGGTCGCCTCGGCTTCCGGCCCCTCGGCCGCGCCGGCCATGATATGGATATGGCGGGGCTTCAGGACCTGCGCATAGCGGAGCGTTCGGTCGAAATCGCGGCGGAAGCGATCCGAGAGGCCCGGCACGGCGGCGAAGCCCTGCGGGCCGCCGGTGGCATTCGGCGGCGGGCAGTTCATCAGGACGAAGGTGAGGCCGTTCCAGACAAGCTGGTCGCGGATCTCCTGCGTCGGGTGGTCGTAGGGAAAGAGCACCTCGACCGCATCGAACCCGGCGGCCTTCGCGGCCTTGAACCGCTCCATGAACGGCAGTTCGGGGAAGAGCCACGAGAGGTTGGCGCAGAACTTCGGCACTTCAGGCGAGCTCGGCCGAGGGGATGACGGGGAAGAAGGTGCCGCCCGACCAGAGGCCGAACCAGCGTGTGCCGTCCCGGTCCTCATGGCCCCCGATGTCGATGAGCCGGTAGAAGGTCTTGCGGTCGATCAGCGCCTCGAGGTTGCGGCGGATCAGCACATAGGGCGAGGGCTCGCCGGTTTCGGGATCGCGCACGACGCGGATCGGGTGGTCCGGGCCGGCGGTGACCCTGTCCTCGACATTGGTGGTGAAGGTGATCGTCTGGTCCGCGCCATTGCCCGTCACCTCGGCATCGACGGCGAAGAAAGGCGCGTCCACCACCCGGATGCCGACCTTCTCGACCGGTGTGACAAGGAAATAGTCGTCCCCGTCCCTGCGGATGATCGAGGAAAAGAGCTTGACTAGCGCGTGCCGCCCGATCGGCGTTCCAAGGTAGAACCACGTCCCGTCTCGCCGGATCTCCATGTCGAGATCGCCGCAGAAGGGCGGATTCCAGAGGTGGACGGGCGGCGGCCCCTTCTTGCCGGCGGCCTTCGCCGCGGCTGCGAGGTTTTCCGCCGAGGGCTTCACGTTCAATTGTTTGTTTTCGGGATTTGCCATTGGTGCGGGACCGGATTTCTGCCTTTATGGTCTTGAGTATAACCATGCGGGAGCCTTTGTCATGACCGGGCCGGCCGACCTTCTGAACGAGATCGAGGCGCTGGGCGAGAAGATCGCCGAGGCGCGGCAGGCGGTGGCCCGGCGCTTCATCGGGCAGGAGAAGGTCGTCGACCTGTCGCTTTCGGCGCTTCTGTGCGGCGGGCACGGCCTTCTGGTCGGTCTGCCGGGCATGGGCAAGACGATGCTGGTCGATACGCTTGGCACCGTCATGGGCCTCACCTCGGGCCGGGTGCAGTTCACGCCCGATCTGATGCCGGCCGACATTCTCGGCTCCGAGGTCTTGGAAACCGCCGCGGACGGCAGCCGCGCCTTCCGTTTCATCGAGGGTCCGGTCTTCTGCCAGCTTCTGATGGCGGACGAGATCAACCGCGCCAGCCCCCGCACGCAGTCGGCGCTGCTTCAGGCGATGCAGGAGCGGCAGGTCACGGTCGCCGGCGCGCACCGCCCGCTGCCCGCGCCGTTCCATGTTCTCGCGACGCAGAACCCGATCGAGCAGGAGGGGACCTATCCCTTGCCGGAGGCGCAGCTTGACCGCTTCCTCGTGCAGATCGACATCGACTACCCCGACCGCGCGACCGAGCGCGACATCCTGATCGCCACGACGGGCGTGGACAGCGCGACATCGCCGCGCATCTTCAGCGCGGGCGATCTGATCGCCGCGCAGACGACCGTGCGCCGGATGCCGGTCGGCGAGAAGGTGGTCGAGCTGATCCTCGATCTTGTCCGCGCCTGCCGTCCGGGCGAGACCGAGGCGGGCCGCGCGGTGAACGACAGCGTCGCCTGGGGGCCGGGTCCGCGCGCGGCGCAGGCGCTGATGCTGACGGTGCGGGCGCGGGCGCTCTTGCAAGGCCGCCTTGCGCCGTCGCCCGAGGACGTCCTGGCCCTCGCGCGCCCGGTCCTCAGCCACCGGATGGCGCTGTCCTTCGCAGCGCGGGCGCGCGGCGAGACACTGGCGGGCATCATCGACAGCGTTGCCCGGGACGTGACCCGCGCCGAGGCGGCATGAGCGCACCCGCCCAGTCGGCCCGGCCCGCGGGCCTGAGGCGCAATGCCGAGGCGCTGGCCGCGACGCTGCCGCCCTTGCTGGCCGAGGCACGCCATCTGGCGGCGACGGTGCAGCTCGGCGAGCACGGGCGCCGCATGTCGGGCATGGGGGACGAGTTCTGGCAATACCGCGCCGCCCATGCGGGGGACGAGGCGCGAATGATCGACTGGCGCCGCTCGGCCCGGTCGGACCTGCAGTTCGTGCGCGAGAAGGAATGGCAGGCTGCGCAGTCGGTGCATCTGTGGGTCGATGCCGCGCAGTCGATGGAGTTCACCGGCGACGCCGCGCGCCCCTCCAAGGCCGACCGCGCCCGGCTTCTAGCCCTCGCCCTCGCCGTCCTCCTCATCCGCGCGGGCGAGCGGGTCGGGCTTGCCGATCCGGTTGCACCGCCGCGGTCGGGCGAGATCCAGCTCTTGCGCCTCTCGCAGGTCTTTACCCGCGGGGCCGATGCGACCGATTTCGGCACGCCCGAGGCGCGCGCGATGCTTGCCGGATCGCGCGCCGTCTTCCTGTCGGATTTCCTCGGTGACCCGGCGGGTGTCGAGGCGGCGCTTGGTCAGGCGGCGGACAAGGGCGTCACGGGCGTTCTGATGCAGGTTCTCGACCCCGTCGAGGAAGCCTTTCCCTTCGACGGGCGTACGATCTTCGAGAGCATGGGCGGCACGATCCGCCACGAGACGCGCAAGGCGGGCGATCTGCGCGCCCGCTATCTTGAGCGTCTGGCCGCGCGCCAGGACCGGCTTGCGCATCTCGCGCGGACGGCCGGCTGGCTTTTCACCACGCACCGCACCGGCGAGACCGCGCAGGGCGCGCTGCTCTGGCTTTACGCGGCGCTGAAGGGCGGCAGCTGATGCTGGTCCTCGGCCCCATCGGTTTCACGGCGCCCTGGCTTCTCTGGGGGCTCGTCGTCCTGCCGATGCTCTGGCTATTGCTGCGCGCGATCCCGCCGGCGCCGATCCTGCGGCGCTTTCCCGGGGTCGCGCTGCTTCTCGGCCTTGCGGACGAGGAGCAGGAGGCCGACCGCACGCCCTGGTGGCTGCTGCTGCTGAGGATGCTCGCCGTCGCGGCGGTGATCCTCGGGCTCGCGGGTCCGGTCCTGAACCCCAAGGCCAGGATCGCGGGGCAGGGGCCGCTCCTGATCCTCACCGATGGCAGCTGGGCCTCGGCGCGCGACTGGACGCGCGGCGTGGAGCGGATTGCCGCGGCGCTGGCCGAGGCCGGGCGCAGCGGGCGGACAGCGGCGGTGGTGTCGCTGGCCGACGTGCCGCCGGGCGGGCCGGTCTTCGTCGCGGCCGAGGCGGCCGAGGCGGCACTGCCGTCGATCCGTCCCACGGCCTGGGAGCCGTCAGAGGACAGCATGGCCAACCTGACCGCCGCGCTGCCCGCGGGCGCCTTCGATACGCTCTGGCTGGGCGACGGGCTCGCGCGTCCGGGGCGCGAGGCGCTGCTGGGCGCGCTTGAGGACCATGGCGCGGTGACGGTCGTCGAAAGCCCGCGAAATGTCATGGCCCTTGGCCCGGTCAGCTTCGACGGCGGCACCGTCTCGGCCTTGGTCCTGCGCGCGCGCACCGAGGGCGAGGGGGCCGCCGAGGTCGTGGCGCGCGGCCTCGACCCCGCCGGGATCGAGCGGG
Source organism: Paracoccaceae bacterium (assembly GCA_020446905.1). Classification (GTDB taxonomy): domain Bacteria; phylum Pseudomonadota; class Alphaproteobacteria; order Rhodobacterales; family Rhodobacteraceae; genus Albidovulum. Next base: position 8,829 of record JAGRDU010000019.1, read on the forward strand.
AACTAGCGCGGGCGACGGCGAGCTTTCTTGGCGGCGAGGGTATGGCCACGGCCAGCTTCGACCTGCCGCCCGAACTGCGCAACCGGCTGACGCGCTTCGAGATCGCGGGCGAGGCGACGGCGGGGGCGGTGGTGCTTGCCGACGACGCGCTGAAGCGGCGCAAGGTGGCGCTTGTCACCGGGGGCGACGCGCGCGAGGGGCTGGAGCTGCTGGCAGCCGATCACTACCTGCGGCAGGCGCTGGTGCTGACCGCCGACGTCATCGAGGGCACCGTGGGCGACGTGCTGCTCGCCGATCCCGATGTCATCATCCTGGCCGATGTCGCCAAGGTCGCCGAGACCGAGCCCTTGACCGACTGGATCGAGGAAGGCGGCCTTCTCGTCCGCTTCGCCGGCCCGCATCTGGCGGCCTCGGATGTCGGGCGCGATGCCTTGGACCCGCTCTTGCCGGTGCGGCTGCGCACCGGTGGCCGGTCGGTCGGCGGCACGATGAGCTGGGGCGAGCCGAAGACGCTGGCGCCCTTCGCCGAGGGATCGCCCTTCGCCGGTCTCAAGGCGCCTGCCGACGTGTCCGTGCGCGCGCAGGTCCTGGCGCAGCCCGGACCCGAGCTTGCCGAGGCGACCATCGCCACGCTGGCCGACGGTACGCCCCTTGTGACGCGCCGCCGCATCGGCGACGGCGAGGTCGTGCTGTTCCACGTCTCGGCCAATGCCGAATGGACGAGCCTGCCGCTCTCGGTCCTCTTCGTGCAGATGCTGGAGCGGCTTGCGATCTCGTCGCGCGCGGCGCGGCCCGAGGCGGCCGACCTGACCGGTACGGTCTGGACCGCCGAGCGCGTGCTCGACGCCTTCGGCGCTCTGGCCGAGGCGGGAGAAATCGCGGGCGTTCCGGGCGAGCGGTTCGCGACCGGCAGCGTCGGCCCCGACATGCCGCCCGGCCTTTACGCCTCGGGTGACCGGCGGCTTGCGGTCAATGTCATCGCCCCCGACCGGGTCCTTGCGGCGGCGAGCTGGCCCGCCGGCGTCACCGTCGAGGGGCTGGCGGCGGCGCGCGAGGTGCCACTGAAGGGCTGGCTCTTGACCGGTGCGCTCCTGCTCCTCGCGATCGACCTTCTGGCTTCGCTGGCGCTCGCCGGTCGGCTGCGCCCGCTTGGCGCCGGGGCGGCGGTACTTGCCCTTTCCCTTCTCGCCGGCCTCACGCCGGGGGATGCCCGCGCGGCCGAGGGGCCGCTCGACGAAGCGGTCCTGAAGGCCGCTGGCGGCGTCGTCCTTGCCCATGTGCTGACGGGCGATGCCGAGGTCGACCGGATCGCGGAGGCCGGGCTCTGGGGCCTTTCCGAGGTGCTCTTCGCCCGCACCTCGGTGGAGCCGGGCGAGCCGCAGGGCGTCGACCTTGAACGCGACGACCTTTCGGTGTTGACGGTCCTGTACTGGCCGGTCACGGCAGGGCAGGCCTCGCCCACACCAGCCGCCTACGCCAGACTGAACCGCTACCTGCATTCGGGCGGCATGATCCTTTTCGACACGCGCGACGCCGATGTCGCGGGCTTCGGCGCCTCCTCGCCCGAGGGGCGGCGGCTGCAGGCGCTTGCCGCGCCGCTCGACATTCCGCCGCTCGAACCCCTGCCACCCGATCATGTCCTGACGCGCAGCTTCTACCTTCTGCAGGATTTCCCGGGCCGCTTCGCCGGACGCGCGATCTGGGTCGAGGCGGCGCCTCCCGATGCCGAACAGGCCGAGGGGATGCCGTTCCGGAACCTCAATGACGGGGTGACGCCGGTCGTCATTGGCGGCAACGACTGGGCGGCCGCCTGGGCGATCGACGAAGAGAACCGGGCGATGTTCCCGGTCGGGCGCGGTCTTGGCGGCGAGCGGCAGCGCGAGATCGCCTACCGCTTCGGCGTCAATCTCGTGATGCACGTCCTGACCGGCAACTATAAGTCTGACCAGGTGCATGTGCCGGCGCTCCTCGAAAGGCTCGGGCAATGACGGGGCAGGTGGTCTTCGATCCCCTTGTGCCCTGGCCCGTCCTCTGGACGCTGGCGGCGCTGGCGCTGGCCTTCACCCTTTTCGCGCTCTGGCGCCGGCTCTCGGGCTGGTGGTTGCGCGCGCTGGCCGCCGCCGCGATCCTTGCCGCCATCGCGCAGCCCTCGCTCCAGTCCGAGGAGCGCCGGCCGCTCTCGGACATCGTGATTCTCGTCGTCGACGAGAGCGCAAGCCAGAAGATCGGCGACCGGCCGGATCAGACCGCCGATGCGGTGGCCAGGATCGAGGCCGAGGTCGCGGCCCGGCCGAACACCGAGCTGCGCAAGGTGACCGTGCCGGATGGCGAGGGGGATGCCGGAACGCGCGCCATGACCGTGCTGGCGCAGGCGCTGGCCGAGGAGCCGCGCGCCCGCGTCGCCGGCGCGATCCTCGTCAGCGACGGGCAGGTCCACGACCTCGACCTCGCGCCCGAGATGCCCGCGCCCTTGAACGTCCTTCTGTCCGGACATGCGGCCGACTGGGACCGCCGCCTTCTGGTCAAGACCGCCCCCGCCTTCGGCATCATCGGTGAGGAACTTGGCCTCACGCTCAGGATCGACGAGGAGGGCGCGGTGCCGGACGACATCGCCGGGCGCGGCGTGACGCTGGATATCGCCATCGACGGCGGCGCGCCCGAACGCTTTACCGTGCCGGTCGGGCAGGACCTCGAATTGCCCCTGACGCTGACCCATGGCGGGCAGAACGTCATCCAGATCACCGCCGAGACCGACCCGGCCGAACTGACCGACCGCAACAACATGGCGGTGGTCCAGATCAACGGCGTGCGCGACCGGCTGCGCGTGCTTCTGGTCTCGGGCGAGCCCTACGCGGGTGAGCGCACCTGGCGGAACCTTCTGAAGTCGGACAGCGCGGTCGATCTCGTCCATTTCACGATCCTGCGTCCGCCGGAAAAGCAGGACGGCGTGCCGGTCTCGGAGCTGTCGCTGATCGCATTCCCGACGCGGGAACTTTTCGTCGAGAAGATCGACGAGTTCGACCTCATCATCTTCGACCGCTACCGGCTGCGCGGCATCCTGCCTGCCACCTATCTCGACAATATCCGCGACTACGTCCTGAAGGGCGGCGCGGTCCTTGTCTCTGCGGGACCGGACTTTGCCTCGGCGGAAAGCCTCTATCACTCGGGCCTGGGCGAGATTCTCCCGGCCCGCCCGACCGCGCGCGTGATCGAGGCGCCGTTCCAGCCGCGGATCTCGGAGCTCGGCGAGCGTCACTCTGTGACCGAGGGGTTGGAAAACTTCGCCCCGGACGGTGGTGCGCCGGGTAAGCCCGGGGCGCCGGCCTGGGGCCGCTGGACGCGCTATGTGCAACTGGCCGACCCCGAGGGCCAGGTCGTCATGGAGGGCCCCGGCAAGGAGCCGCTTCTCATCCTCGCCCATGCCGGCGAGGGGCGCGTCGCGCTCCTCGGTTCGGACCAGGCCTGGCTCTGGGACCGCGGCTTCGAGGGGGGCGGGCCGCAGCTGGAACTTCTCCGCCGCCTCGCGCACTGGATGATGAAGGAACCTGACCTCGAGGAAGAGGCGCTGACCGCCACGGCCGAGGCGAACACGATGACGATCACCCGCCGCACGCTCGGGACCGGCGGGCGCGAGGTGACGGTGACGGCGCCGGACGGCAGCACGACGCAGCTGGCGCTGAAAGAGGTCGCCCCGGGCCGCTACGAGGCAACCTTTGCCGCGCCGGATCTTGGCCTCTACCGCATCTCGGACGGCGATCTGGAACGGGTGATGGCGCTTGGACCGGCCTCGCCCAAGGAGTTCGAGGCGGCAATCGCTTCGGAAGTCCCGCTCACCCCGGTCGTCGACCCGACGGGCGGCGGCTTCGCGCGGATCGAGGATGGTGTGCCGGACCTGCGCGCCGTGCGGCAGGGACGGCCCGCCATCGGTCGCGGCTGGATCGGCGTCACCCCGCGCGAGGCCTATCAGACGACCGATATCCGCATCGCCTCTTTGTTGCCGGCCTGGGCCTATCTCCTCCTCGCGGCGGGCCTCAGCCTGGCTGCCTGGATGCGCGAAGGGCGCCGCTGAACGGCGCCCTCATTTCACGATTCGCCGAAAATTCGCTGCGCTCAGAGCGGCACGTTGTTCCACTCGCCATCGGCGTCGCTGCACAGTGTCAGAAGCCGAAGTTGCGCGCGGCGCTGCTCTGGCGTCGCGGTGCCTTCGCCAAAGGTCTGGCGCAGCTTGGATTTCAGCTCTTCCGCCCGGTCAGGGTTGGCGAGCAGGTCGTCCACGAAAAGATCGATCTCGTCACGGCGTTGCGTTTGGTTCATGACATCCTCCCAGCGCGTGTCGTTCCTCTCGCACGCGTTTGTGTCGTTCATACGACGATAGCACAATTCTGCAAGGTTTCTCTCGCTACAGGCGAGCGTCGGCGAGGCTTGGCCGACGGGCGGTTGCTCAGTCCGAGAGCGAAAGCATGGTCGGCATCGCGACCCAGCCGTCCAGCGTGCAGCGCGGCCGGATCAGCACATGACCGATCCCGTCGGGAATCTCCACACCCGAAAGCTCGCGGGTGAAGGGCTGTTCATCGACATGCGGATGCGACAGCTCGCGTGTGCCTAGCACGGTTCCGTCGGGGGCGAGCACTTCCCAGGCGCTCGCATAGTGGTCCCAGCCGGTGTCGGGATGCGAGAGGGTGACGGAGATCGTCCAGCTCGCCCCCTCCCGTTTCGCGGTCGCCGCCGTGACACGCGGCGGATCGGCGAGGGCGGGCGCGGCGGCAAGACAGAGAAGGGCGAGGGGACGGCACCACATGCGCCAAGCTTGCCACCGAACCGCGCGGCCCGCGATCACTTTGGCGTTCCTTCAAGAAGCGCCCGGCGCGAGGCCGAGGCGAACTCGCGCCGTCCGAGGACGCCAAGCGTGACCAGCGTCGCGCCGACCAGCGCCAGGGGACCGGCCAGCCACGCCAGCGTCGCGAGCGCGAAATAGACGGCCCTCAGCCCCTTGTTGAAATTGCGCGCCGCCGAGATGTTCAGGTCGGCCGCCTGCGCCGCGCGCGATAGCGCCACGGGATCCTCGACCTCGTTCGGCACCGCCGCCATGACGATGGTGCAATAGCCGAAGAGACGATGCGACCAGACGAACTTCAGGAAAGCGTTGGTCAGGAAAAGAAGCAGAACGATGATCTTCACCTCCCAGGCCGCGCTGGAGGTCCCGGCGAGAGTCAGGTCCTCGGCGAGGCCCATCAACTGCTCCTTGTTGCCGATGAGGGCGACGCCTCCGCCGATCGCGATCATCGTCGCCGAGGCGAGAAAGCTTGTGCCCTGACGCAGGCTGTCAATCACCGAGGCATCGAAAATGCGCGGCTGCCGCGTCACGAACTGGCGCATCCACTCGCGCCGGTAGGCCTCCATCAGGCGGCCGACCGAGGGGCGGTTCGCGGGCGGATGCTCGGCCAGATGACCAAAGACGAACGCCGCGATCACCAGAAAGGCAAGCGCGGCGAGGTCGGCCGGTCCGAGGGGGGTGAGGGCAAGCGCGTCGGTCATGCTGCGACCCTAGCGCGGGTCGCGGCCTTTGTGAATCCGCGACCTGCGTCAGTGCGAGAGGCTCCCGGCAAGACGCATCAGCTGCACCGCCTCGGCGCGGTAACCGAAAGGATCCTCGCCCTTCGCGCCGCCGGCCAGCGCAATGGCCTGATCCCAGCCCCAGTCGCCAAGGTACTTCGGCTCGGACAGAAGCTGCCCCATCCCGGCGATGGCGGCGGCGAAGCGGGCGTCGGTATCCGCCTCGCCCGGCGTGACCGGGATCGGGGTTTCGATCAGCTGCGAGACGGCCGCGCCCGGCGCCTTGTAGCGCAGCTTCAGAAAGCCAAGTTCCTCGGGGGTGCCATGGGCGGCCGGGGCGGCGTAGCGCAGGGGATCGGACAGCTGCGCGGGGCTGCCGACCGGCGTGATCTCATAAAGCGCGGTCACCTGATGGCCCGCCCCGATCTCCCCTGCGTCGACCTTGTCGTTGTTGAAATCCTCGCGGGCAAGAGCGCGCGTCTCGTAGCCGATCAGCCGGTATTCGGCGACCGCGGCGGGGTTGAACTCCACCTGGATCTTCACGTCGTCCGCGATCGGGAAAAGCGCGCCGGACAGCTGGTCGACGAGCACTTTTTGTGCCTCCGAAAGGGTGTCGACATAGGCCGCCGTCCCGTTGCCGTTCTGCGCCAGAGCCTGCATCGTCGCGTCGTCGAGATTGCCGCGCCCGAAGCCGAGGACGGAGAGATAAATGCCGCTCTCGCGCTTCGCCGCGATCATGTCCTTCAGGTCGTCAGGATCCGAGACCCCGACGTTGAAGTCCCCGTCCGTTGCGAGAAGGACGCGCGTGACATGGCCTTCGGTGTCCATGCCCTCAGCCGTCGCATAGGCCAGTTCCAGCCCCTCCGCCCCGGCGGTCGAGCCGCCTGCCCCCAGACGATCGAGCGCGGCAAGGATCGTGGTCTGGTCGGAAGCCGGGGTCGCATCGAGGACGCGGCCCGCCGAGCCCGCATAGGTCACGATCGCCACCCGGTCCTCGGGACGCAGCTGGCCGAGCATCAGGCGGAAGGACTGCTTCAGAAGCGGCAGCTTGTTGGCGTCTTCCATCGAGCCCGAGTTGTCGATCAGGAAGACGAGGTTCAGCGGCGGGCGATCCTCAATCGCGGGGAGGGCACCTTGAAGGCCGATGCGCAGAAGCTGCGTGTCCGCGTTCCAGGGCGTCTGGAAGAGGCTGACCGAGGCGCGGAACGGCGCCTCTCCGGCCTCGGGCGCGGGATAGGTATAGGGGAAGTAGTTCACCATCTCCTCGACCCGCACGGCCTCCTTCGGCGGCAGGAACCCGTTCGTCAGGGACGATCGGACGACCGCATAGGACGCCGTGTCGGTGTCGATGGAGAAGGTCGAGACCGGCTCCTCCGCAGTGATCTTGAGGGGGTTCGGAGCTGCCTCCGGATAGGCTTCGGTGCTCGCCCGGGGGAGGGTGGACACGGCGTCGAGCGGCGCGAGGCTGCGAGGAGCGACCTGCGCCAGCGCACCTTCGTCGGCACTGTCGGCAAAAAGCCTGCCGACCGCGGCATCCTGCGCCGGAAGCGGCGCCGGCGCTGGCTGCGCCTCTATCACCGGCTCGGCCCGGACGGCGGCGCCCGTCGCGGCGATGGCCTCGCTCTCCTGAGGTGCAGCAACCGGGGCGGCCGCGGTCTTGCGGCGCGCCTCCTCGGCCTTCGTGTCGGGCTTTTCGGCGACGGTCATAGGTTGCGGCACCGGCACCTTTCCCGGCTGCTTCAGCGACGGATAAAGCGCGACGCCGACCCCGAGGACGGCGATCGAGGCGGTGGCGGCAAGGGCGCCGCGGGTGGTCAGTCTGGCAAGCATGGCACGAACTCCGGTCAGGATGCCCGCCGGTCTGGCAGGCTCTGACATGGGACGCGTGCGGTCCGCGCTTTCTTGGACACGGTCGAAATTTTCCATGGCGAGGCGCAGTGCGCGCGCCTTCGCGTCCGCCTCCGGGGCGGGGGGCGCCGCCTTCAGGCCTGCGCGGAGTTTGTCCAGATCGTCGGTCATAGCATGCCCTCCGCCCGCGCCACGTTGCGCAGGCGTTTCTTCACCTCGCTCATGCGCCAGGCCACGGTGCCTTCGGAAACGCCGAGCACCTCGGCCGCCTCGCGCTGAGACAATTCCTCGCCCAGCGTTAGTGCCACCGTGTCCCTCAGCTCTGGCGGCAGCGCGGCCATGGTCGTGGCCAGCCAGTCCTCGGCCACCGCCGCCTCGGCGATCCCGGCCCGGCGGTTCACCTCCCAGTCGCCCCAGCCGCTCGCCGCTTTCGCACGGCTCGCCGCACGGCGGCGGCGGTCATGGGCGGCGTTGACGGTGACGCGGTAGAGCCAGGTCGAAAACCGCGCATGCCCGCGAAAGCCGGGAAGCTTCGCGGGGAGCGCGAGGCAGATGTCCTGGGTCAGGTCCTCGGCCTCGGCCCGCGCGCCGGTCAGGCGGAAGGCAAGGCCGAAGATGCGGTCGTAATGTCGCGCAAGAAGCGCCGCGAAGGCCTCGCGGTCTCCGGACGCGGCGGCGGCCGCAAGGGTTTCGTCATCCGTGCCCATCAGCATCACGATAGGTTGGACGCGCGCGCCGCGCCATTCCTTGGAGCGCGGCGCGAGTTTTTTCGCCAGCCGGGATCAGCCGAGGATCGTGTCGTAGAACTCGTAGACGCCGCCCATGGTCGAAAGCTGGTCCGTGCCGGTCGAATCCCCCGCGATCGCCATGATCGCGCGGTAGGTCATCGGCCCGAAAGATCCGTCGATGCCGCCGTTGTAATAGCCCGCACCCGCCAGCCGCGACTGGATCGCGCGGCGCTGGGCGGGCGTGTAGCTGTTGAACGCCCGGGCGGCGGGTGTGGAATAGATGCCCGAGGGCGCAGGCTGATAGCGCGGCGTCTCGTAGCGCGGCTGCGTATAGGCCGGCTGATAGTACTGCGGCGCAGGCGCACGGGCCACGGGCGCCGCATGACGGCGCTTGTTCTCATTGACGATCAGCGTGCCGACGATCCCGGCGGCGACGATGGCGGCAAGCGCGTTCTGTTCCCTCTCGCCCCAGGCGTAGGCAGGAGCGGGCAGGGCGAGGCCGAGCGAGAGGGCAGCAATCGCGGCGGCAGCGGTGGTGCGGAGTTTGAGCAGCATGTGTTTTCCCCGAAGTGGTGGACGAAGGTTCCAACGCGAGGGCCGGAACGCTGGTTCCAATGTCGGGCGCGCACCGCCGCTAGGCAAAATCGCCGCGCTGCTATCGGATAACGAAGCAACATCCAGAGGCAGCAGGGGTTCCCCGCGTCAGGATGTTCCTCTCGCTGCAGCATTCTTCCCGCCGGAGCTCGGGGCCGGCCGTGGACAGAAACGGCGTGCCTGTCCCTTCTTCTTGGCGCAAATACTCCGGAGGGGTCCGGGGAGGCAGCGCCTCCCCGGCGGGTCGGCCCGCCGGAGGCGGGACGAAGCCGGCCCCTCTCAGACCGAAAGGCAGATGTACTTCATCTCGAGATAGTCCTCGATCCCGTGATGGCTGCCCTCGCGGCCAAGCCCCGATTGCTTGACGCCGCCGAAGGGCGCGACCTCGGTCGAGATGAGGCCGGTGTTCACGCCGACCATGCCGTATTCCAGCGCCTCCTGCACCCGCGTGATCCGGCCGATGTCGCGGGCGTAGAAATAGGACGCGAGGCCGAAGATCGTCGCGTTGGCGAGGCCGATCACCTCTTCTTCCGTCTCGAACTTGAAGAGCGGGGCGAGGGGCCCGAAGGTTTCCTCGGTCGAGACCTTCATCGCGGGGGTGATGCCGGTCACGACGGTCGGCTCGAAGAACGTCCCGCCTAGGGCGTGGCGCTTGCCGCCCGTGACGATGTGACCCCCGCCGGCCAAAGCGTCGGCGATATGCTCCTCGACCTTCTCGACCGCCGCCTCGTTGATGAGGGGGCCGGTCGTGACCCCTTCGGCCAGCCCGTCGCCGACGTTCAGCTTCTTGACCGCCTCGGAGAGTTTCGCCGCGAAGGCATCGTAGACGCCCGCCTGCACATAGATCCGGTTCGCGCAGACGCAGGTCTGGCCGTTGTTGCGGAATTTCGAGATCATCGCGCCTTCGACGGCGGCGTCGAGATCGGCGTCGTCGA
>JAGRDU010000019.1:18498-24473 GCA_020446905.1 Paracoccaceae bacterium
CGTTGCCGCCAAGCTCCATCGAGCACTTCATCACCTGGTCGGCGGCCTGACGCAGCAGGATGCGGCCGACCTCGGTCGAGCCGGTAAAGGTCAGTTTCCTGACCGCGTGGTTCTCGCAGAACTCCTTGCCGATGGCCGAGGACTTCGTCGAGGTCACGACCGAGAAGAGCCCCGCCGGCACCCCCGCCCGTTCGGCCAGCAAAGCCATCGCGAGCGCCGAGAGCGGCGTCTCGGCGGCAGGCCGTGCGACGAAACCGCAGCCGACGGCGAGCGCCGGGGCCACCTTCCGCGCGATCATCGCATTCGGAAAGTTCCAGGGCGTGATCGAGGCCGCGACCCCGATCGGCTGCTTGATGACGGTGATGCGCTTGTCGCGCTGGTGTCCGGGGATCGTCTCGCCGTAAACGCGCTTGGCTTCCTCGGCGAACCATTCGACGAACGAGGCGCCGTAGAGGATCTCGCCCTTCGCCTCGGCGAGCGGCTTGCCCATCTCGGCCGTCAGGATCGCACCAAGGTCGTCGGCATTGGCGACCATCAGGTCATACCACTTGCGCAGCACGGCGGCGCGTTCCTTGCCCGTGCGCGCTGCCCATTCGTGCCGCGTCTTGTCGGCAGCCGCGATGGCGCGGGCGGTCTCGGCGCGACCGAGGTCGGGCAGCGAACAGATCACATCGCCACGTGCGGGGTTGGTGACCTCGAAGGTGGCGCCTTCGTCCGCGACGACCCATTCGCCGGCGACATAGGCCTTTGTGACGAGGAGCGACGGGTCCTTGAGCCGGGCCTTCAGATCGGCAACGGAATCGAGCATGGGAACCTCCCTTGTTGTTAATTTGATCAAATGCACGACGGCAGTGGACTTGTCCAGCGGTGCGGCACAAGATCGCTGCCCATGAGATATGACGCCGCCTACGAGAATTCAAAGCATATCCCCGGGGGCGAGGGCTATCCGCCCCGCTGGGCGGCGTCGGCGGCGGCGCTTCGGGAGAGCCTTGGGCCGCGCGCGAAGCTCGGCCAGCCTTATGGCAGCGGTGCGGCCGAATGGTTCGATCTCTTCCTGCCCGAACGCGGGACGGAGGGTACGCTGATCTTCATCCACGGCGGCTACTGGCTCCGCTTCGGCCCGCGAGATTTCTCGCATCTCGCGGCCGGGGCACTGGCGCGGGGCTGGACGGTCGCGATGCCGGCCTACACGCTCGCCCCCGCCGCGCGGATTGCCGCCATGACCCGCCAGATCGCGCAGGCGCTTGGCGCGATTGCCGCAGAGACCGCAGGACCGATCGTCCTTTGCGGCCATTCCGCAGGCGGCCATCTGGCGGCGCGCATGGCGTGCCGCGATGTCGCCCTGCCGGACGCCGTGCCCGGCCGCCTTGCCCGGGTCCTGCCAATCTCTCCGGTCGCCGATCTGCGCCCCCTGCGCGAAACAGCGATGCAGGCGACACTCGCGATCACCCCCGAAGAGGCGCAGGCCGAGAGCCCCGCTCTCCTGCCCCGGCGGCCCGGCCTTCCGGTCCATGTCCGGGTCGGCGGGGATGAGCGTCCGGCCTTCCTCGATCAGGCGCGGCGCCTGGGCAACGCCTGGGCCTGCCCGGTCACCGTGGAACCCGGCCGGCACCATTTCGACGTGATAGAGGGAATGGAGCGGGAAAGTCCGCTTCTGGCGGCGCTCCTGGGTTAGGCCGGCCGGCAAATCGGGATGAACTCGGGGCTGCCGCTCCTGAGCGGAGCTCCGGTCCAGTCGCCGAGCCAGGTCTCGACGCGGAGGCCCGCGGCCGCGATGGCCCGCTGCAACTCTGTGAAGGGCGGAAAGGCGATCCGCGCATCCGCCTGAAAGTGACGCCCGTCCGCGGCCACGCGATAATGCGTCGTGTAGGTGACGACCCGCGTCGCCTCATCGCACGCCGCCTCATCCCAGGCCGCGACCGGACCGAAGACAGGATCGTCGATCACGCGCCGGGACGCCTCCGGCTGCCAGTCCCGCCATTCGCGCGGCGCCGGATTGCGGCTGTCGAAGACAAAACGGCCGTCGGGCGCAAGATGCCGGGCGACGGCGGCCAGCGCGGCACCGCGATCTGCCGGGGTCAGAAGGGTCTGGAACGCATGGCCGGTCATCACGATGAGATCGAAGCTTTGCGCCAGATCGAGTCGTTGCGCCGGGGACTGCACCCATGTCACGCGGTCCGCCCCCGGCTTGGCACGCGCCAGCGCAAGCATCGCCGCCGCCGGATCGGCGCCCGTCACCTCCGCACCGGTCTCCGCCGCGATGCGGATCGCAAGGTCGCCGGTGCCGCAGCCGAGGTCGAGCGCCGACCGGCAGCCTCGCGCCAGGCCAAGGCAGCAGGACCGGTCCTCCGTCCAGCCGTTGTCGAGATCGTAGAACCGCGCCAGCGCCGGTTCGCGGTAAAGCGCGTCCTCAGTCATGGCCGAACCGCCGCTGCCATGTCGGCACAAGATCGCCCGGCCGCGCCTCGGCGGCAAAGATGGCACGGGCGATGGCGCGGGCAAGGCAGGCGGCGGCGGCATGGCCGAGAACGAACGGATCGGTCAGGGGATCAGGTAGCGCCTTCTCTCCGGTCGCGGCGGCAAAGACGAGATCGCCGTCGAACGGCGTGTGCGAGGGCACGATGGCCCGCGCCATCCCGTCATGCGCCGCCGTCGCCATCCGCTGCGCCTGCGCCTGCGTGAGCGCGGCATCGGTCGCGACGATGGCGATGGTCGTGGCCTCGCCCAGCCGCTTGCCGGGGAAGGGCTCTGCCGCCGCGGGGAAGGTATTCGGCAACCCCAGCCCCCCGAACTCCGCCCCCAGCTCCCAGGGTGCCGCCCAGAACTCCGGCCCGTCGCCCACCGTCACCGAGCCGAGCGCATTGACCGCCACAAGTGCGCCGACGGTCAGCCCGCTCTCCAGCAAGGCAGAGGCCGAACCGAGCCCGCCCTTCAGCTGGTGCACCGTCGCGCCCGTCCCGGCGCCCACGCTGCCCAGCGCGAAGGCGTCGGACGCCGCCGCCAGCGCCGCCGCCCCGAGCGCACGGTAGGGGTTCTCGGCCCAGCCCTTGTCGCCCCCGTTCAGAAGGTCGAAAAGGATCGCCCCCGGCACGATCGGCACCCGCTGGTCCCCGACCTGAAAGCCGCGCCCCGCCGCGCGAAGCCCGTCGGCAACCCCCGAGGCCGCATCGAGACCGAAGGCCGAGCCGCCCGACAGGACCAGCGCGTCCACCTCCTGCACCAGCCTGTCGGGCGCCAGAAGATCGGTCTCGCGCGTCCCCGGCGCGCCGCCCATCACATGGACCGCCGCGACAAAGGGGCGGTCCGCGACCAGCACCGTCGCGCCGGAGCGCAGGACATGATTCGCGGCATTGCCGACCCTCAGGCCCGCGACATCGGTAATCAGGTTCTTCGGACCGGGCCGCATTCCCACCTTCCTTTCTGTCCGGAAATACTCCGGGGGGCCGGGGGCAGGCCCCCGGCGCTCAGATACAGCGCCCGCCATCCACTTCCAGCGCGACACCCGTCACCATCGACGCCTCGTCCGAGCAGAGGAAGAGCGCGGCATTCCCCATGTCCTCGGGCGTCGAGAAGCGCCCGAGCGGAATCGTGGCGAGGAACTTCGCCCGCATCTCCGGCGTGTCCTCGCCCATGAAGCTTTTCAGAAGCGGCGTCTCCCCGGCGACCGGGCAGATCGCGTTCACCCGCACACCGGAAGCCGCAAGCTCCACCGCCATCGCCTTGGTCGCGGTGATCATCCAGCCCTTGGAGGCGTTGTACCAGTTGAGGCGGGGTCGGGGGCTGAGGCCGGCGGTGGAAGCGACGTTGAGGATCGCGCCGGAGCCGCGCGCCTTCAGTGCCGGCACGAATTCCCGGGCCATTAGAAAAACCGACTTGCAGTTGACCGAGAAGACGCGATCGAAATCCGCCTCGGATACTTCCTCCATCGGCGCGGGCAGGTGGGTGACGCCGGCGTTGTTCACGAGGATGTCCGGTACGCCGAACGCCTCGGCGGCCGTACGCACGAGGGCAGCGACGCTTTCGGCCGAAGCGACATCGACAACGGCCGAGTGGCCGCCGATCTCCTGCGCAACGGCCGCCGCCGCGGCGCCATTGATGTCGGCCACCAGCACCCGCGCCCCCTCGGCTGCGAACCTGCGGACGATGCCCGCGCCAAAGCCCGACCCGCCGCCGGTCACGATGGCCGTCTTGCCTGCAAGCCGCATGATCCCTCCCTAGCCGTGGCGTGCAGCGACGGTCTTGAGGACAGAGAAGCCGTAAAGCGCCTCGAACCCCTTTTCCCGCCCGTGGCCGGACTTGCCGACCCCGCCGAAGGGCAGTTCCACGCCGCCGCCCGCGCCGTAGTTGTTGAGGAAAACCTGCCCCGCGCGCAGCCGCTTCGCAAGCCGCATCTGGCGCGCGCCATTCTCGGTCCAGACCGAGGCGACTAGTCCGTAGGGGGTTCCGTTGGCGATGGCCACTGCCTCTTCCTCGTCCTCGAAGGGGATCACCACCTGGGCGGGCCCGAAGATCTCGTCCTGCGCCAGCGGATGATCGGGGCCGGGGCCGGCGAGGAGGGTCGGGGCGACGTAATGGCCGCCCTTCGGGGCATCGGCAAGGACGGTACCGCGCGCGGCGACGGCCCCCTCGGGCGCCATGGCGAGGAAGCCCTCGACGATCTCCTTCTGCCGGGCCGAGATCAGCGGACCGAGGTCGAGGTCGAGGAGCGCCGGGCCAACCCTCAGCGCGGCATAGCGTTCGGCCATCCGGGACACGACGTCATCGTAGCGTGACTGTTCGACGAGGATGCGCGAAGAGGCCGAGCAGGTCTGGCCGGCGTTCTGTATCCCGGCGTTCACGAGGAACGGCAGGGCGGTGTCGAGGTCCGCGTCGGCGAAGACGACCTGGGGCGACTTGCCTCCCAGCTCCAGCGTGACCGGCACGATGTGCGCCGCTGCCGAGGTCTGGATCAGGCGGCCGACCGCGACGGAGCCGGTGAAGCTGAGATGGTGGACGCCGGGGTGAGAGGAGAGCGCCGCGCCTGCCTCCTCGCCGAGACCCGTCACGACGTTGAGCGCGCCGGGCGGCAGGCCCGCCTCGGCCGCGATCCGGGCAAAGGCAAGGGCGGTCAGGGACGCCTCTTCGGCGGGTTTCAGGACGCAGGCATTGCCCATGGCGAGCGCGGCGCCCACCGAGCGGCCGACGATCTGCATCGGGTAGTTCCAGGGGACGATGTGGCCGGTGACGCCATGGGGTTCGCGCAGCGTGTAGACGGTGTAGCCGTCGAGGTAGGGAATGGTGTCGCCCATCACCTTGTCGGCGGCGCCGGCATAGAACTCCATGTAGCGGGCAAGGGCGAGCGCATCGGCCTTTGCCTGTGTCAGCGGCTTGCCCACATCGGTTGCCTCGATCACCGCGAAATCGTCCGCGCGGGCCAGTACCATCTGCCCGATCCGCGCGAGGATGCGGCCGCGTTCGGCCGCAGTCATCCGGCCCCAGTCCCCTTGCCGCGCCGCTCCTGCCGCTGCGACCGCCTCGTCGATGTCCGCCGCCGTTCCTCGGCCGAGGAGGCCGATCTCGGACCCCGTCGAGGGGTCCTCGATCGGCAGCGCCGCGGGCGCTGGGCGCCATACCCCGCCGATCAGGAGTTCGGAGGGGTCGAACCAGAGGCGGTCAATCGGCATGGGATGTCTCCTTCCAGTCCTCGGGGATCCTGGGCGTGGCCGCGAGGAGCCTCTTGGTATAGGGATGCTGCGGCGCGGCGAAGATCGTCTCGGTCAGGCCCTCCTCGACGATCCGGCCCTTCTGCATGACCAGCACCCGGTCAGTGATCGACCGCACGACCGACAGGTCGTGGCTGATGAAAAGATAGGCAAGACCGTGGCTCGCCTGAAGCGCCGCAAGGAGGTCGAGGACCTGCGCCCGGACCCGCACGTCGAGCGCCGAGACCGCCTCGTCCAGAACGATCAGCTCGGGCCGGATGATGAGCGCGCGGG
>JAGRDU010000019.1:24480-28095 GCA_020446905.1 Paracoccaceae bacterium
GCGCTGGCCGCCGGAGAACTCGTGGATGAACTTGCCCATGTCGGAGGCCTGAAGGCCGACCTCCTCCAGCGCCGCCGCGACCTTGTCTCGCGTGTCTTTCGGGGTGCCGGTCAGATGAAAGGGTTCGGCCACCAGCCTCTCGACCCTGTGGCGGGGGTTGAAGCTGCCATAGGGATCCTGGAACACGACCTGCATCCGTGCCCTGAGGGCACGCGGCATCGTGTGACCCGGCGTTACCTCCGCGCCGCCGAGCCGGATTGCGCCGCCTTGCAAGGGATCGAGGCCAAGGATCGCGCGGGTCAGCGTAGACTTGCCACAGCCCGACTCGCCGACGAGGCCGAGGCTTTCGCCGGGCCGGATCGTCAGGCTGACCCCGTCGACGGCCCGCAGCTTCGGATGGGGCGCGAAGGCCGAGGGGCGGGGTAGGGTGTATTCGCGCACCGCGTTCTCAACGGTGAGGAGCGCGCCGTCGCGGGACTGCGCTCTGCGGTCAGGACGATGTTCGGAGGCGGCGAAGAGCCGGCGGGTATAGTCCTGCGATCGGGCGCGGAAGAGCGCCTCGGTCGCGCCTTGTTCGACGATCCAGCCCTTTTGCATAACGGCGACATGGGTGGCCATTCCCGCGACCACGGCAAGGTCGTGGGTGATGAGCATCAGCGCCATGTCTTCAGCTGTCAGATCTTTCAGAAGATCCAGAATCTGCGCCTGGGTGGTGACGTCGAGCGCTGTAGTGGGTTCGTCGGCGATCAGGATCCGGGGACGCAAGGCTATGGCCATGGCGATGGCGACGCGCTGACGTTGCCCGCCGGAAAGCTCGTGCGGGTAGAGCGTGAGGGGAAAGCGGTCCTCGGGCAGGCCGACGCGGGCGAGCTTTTCCCGCGCGACGAGGCGAGCCTCGGACCGCGAGGCGGCACGGTGGACGCGCAGCGTCTCGGCCACCTGATCGCCGATCGTCTTCATCGGGTTGAGCGCGGTCATGGGTTCTTGAAAGATCATGCCGATCTCGTTGCCGCGCAGCCGCGTCAGGGCGCGCTCAGGCAGGGTCAGGAGGTTCTGGCCGAGGAAATCGGCCGTGCCGGAGGCCTCCGACCCATGGGGCAGAAGACCCATCACGGCGAGCGCCGTCATCGACTTGCCCGACCCGCTTTCCCCGACAAGGCCAAAGATCTCGCCGGGTGCGATGTCGAGGGAGACGCCGGACAGGATCGGCGCCCCGTGGATCGTAAGGGACAGGTCGCGGAGGGACAGGAGGCTCATGCCTCGCGCCTCAGGCGGGGGTCGAGATGGTCGCGCAGGCCATCGCCGAGGAGGTTCAGCCCCAGGACCGTCAGGACGATGGCGAGGCCGGGGAACAGGGCGACATGGGGGGCGAGCGTCACCATCGTCTGCGCCTCGGCCAACATCCGGCCCCAGCTCGGCGTCGGCGGCTGGGCGCCGAGGCCGACATAGGAAAGCCCCGCCTCGGCGAGGATGCCGAGCGAGAACTGGATCGTCCCCTGCACGATGAGAAGGTTGAGGATGTTCGGCAGGACGTGTTCGGCGGAGATGCGGACGCGGCCCTTTCCAGCGACCTCGGCCGCGCGGATATAGTCGAGAGTCCAAAGACTTAGCGCGCCGCCCCGGGTGACGCGGGCGAAGACGGGGATGTTGAAGATGCCGATGGCGAGGATTGCGTTCACCGCCGACGGTCCGAAGACGGCGGTGATGAGGATCGCGATGACGAGGGAGGGGAAGGCGAAAATGAGGTCGTTGCCGCGCATCACTATCTCGTCAATCAGGCTGCCCCGGTTTGCGGCGGCGAGGAGGCCGAGCGGCACCCCGAGGCCCATGCCGATCCCGACCGCGACGAGGGCGACGGCGAGCGAGGTTTGCGCGCCCGCCATCAGCATGGAAGCGATGTCGCGGCCGAAGTGATCGGTGCCGAGCCAGTGGGCGGGCGAGGACGGCTGCAACTTGTCGGCGATGGCGAGGGCGGTGACATCGTAGGGCGTCCAGAACAGCGAGACGAACCCGGCGGCAAGGGCGGCGAGGGAAAGGGCGATGCCGAGGGCGAAAGAGACCTTCATGGGCGCATCCGGAGTCGCGGGTCGATGGCGGCGTAGGCGAGGTCGACAAGGAAGGTCACGAGGATCACCGCGAAGACGAGGATCATCACCACCGACTCGACCACGATCAGGTCGCGCTGGGTGATCGCCTGAAAAGTCAATCGACCAAGCCCCGGAAGATAAAAGACATTTTCAATGATGATGGCCCCGGCGAGGAGGAAGGAGAACTGCATCCCGAGGATCGTCAGGACCGGGATCATGGCGTTCCGGAGCGCGTGGCGGAGGATGGTCTGGCCCCCCGTCAGCCCCTTGGCGCGGGCGGTGCGGATATAGTCCTGGCCGAGCGTCTCGATCAGGGCCGAGCGGAGCACCCGGGCGAGGATCGCGGCCTGCGGCAGCGCCAGAGCGACGGCCGGAAGCGTCAGCGCCCTGACGCCCGCCAGGGGGTCGCTCCATCCCGGGAAGCCGCCGGCCGGGAAAAGCTGCCAGTGCAGTGCGAAGGTGAGGACGAGGAGCATGGCGAACCAGAAGTTCGGGAGCGCGATGCCGACCTGTGTCGCCCCCATCACCGCGGCATCCGCCGCCCGGCCCCGACGTGCGGCGGCCAGAAGGCCTGCCGGAAAGGCGATCAGCACGGCGAGCAGGAGGGCGTAGAGGGCGAGTGGCAAGGAGACGGCGAGCCGCTGGGCCACGAGGTCGGCCACCGGCACCTTGTAGGTGTAGGACTGCCCGAAATCGCCCTGAACCATGCCCGCCACCCAGTGGAGGTAGCGGAGCGGCACAGCTTCGTTCAGGCCGAGCCGGTCCCGCAGGGCGGCGACCGTGTCGGGGCTGGCGTTGAGGCCGAGCATGTAGGAGGCGGGGTCGCCTGGCACCACCTCGATCACCGCGAAGATCACGAGGCTGGCCACGAGAAGGCTGAGGCCAAGCGAGATCAGGCGTCTGACGAGATAGCGTTGCATGCCGCGCGGTCCCTCCTGTCGCGAGGCTAGGGGCAAGCGCGGAAAGGGTCCAGAGGCGCCGGAAAGAGTCCGTTCGGGCAGGTTGTTCTCCCGTCGTTTCGCCGTAGGACATCTGTAGTTTTTCCGTAGCTACAGACCGCGCGGCCGGGCAGGGGGGGCTGGCATCGGGACGGACGGAGCCCCCTCCCTCTCCCTCCCCCGCCGGAGGGGAGGGAAGTGCCCTCTGCCGGCCTCCGGCGCCGGAAGGCTGGTGGGTGCTGCGGGGCATGTCGCTTTCCGGCTAGCCCCGCCTGTCCTTGCCCGCTACTTTCCCCACCGAGCCCGCGGCGATGGCGTCGCCGCAGGGGCATGGCCCCGATGCTCGCGGGTAATCCCGCCGCAGTCCTGTACGCCGGGACCTTTCGGGGTTCCGCATCAGGCCGGACCCCATCACGTGAGGTCTGAGACATGGAACGTCCACAGCAATACCGGTTTCATCAAGGCGACCGCGTCCTGCCGTTTGCCGCCGCCGAATACGACCAGCGGCTCGGCGGGCTGCGCGCGATCATGGATGCGGCGGGGGTCGAGGCAGTCGTCCTCACCTCGATGCACAACATCGCCTATTACTC
>JAGRDU010000171.1:0-2152 GCA_020446905.1 Paracoccaceae bacterium
TGATGAAGGTCAAGCGCGCGCTGATTGACTCGAAGTCGCGCCTCGTCGGGCCGAACTGCCCGGGCGTCATCACGCCGGGCGCCTGCAAGATCGGCATCATGCCGGGCCATATCCACAAGCGCGGCTCCTGCGGCGTGGTCTCGCGCTCGGGCACGCTGACCTATGAGGCCGTGAAGCAGACGACCGACCTCGGCCTCGGCCAGTCCTCGGCCGTCGGCATCGGCGGCGACCCGATCAAGGGGACCGAGCATATCGACGTGCTCGACATGTTCCTCTCCGACCCCGAGACCCAGTCGATCATCATGATCGGCGAGATCGGCGGCAGCGCCGAGGAAGAGGCGGCCGAGTTCCTGAAGGAACAGAAGAAGAAAGGCCGCTGGAAGCCGGTCGCGGGCTTCATCGCGGGCCGCACCGCCCCTCCGGGTCGCCGAATGGGCCATGCCGGCGCCATCGTCTCGGGCGGCAAGGGCGACGCGGAATCGAAGATCGAAGCGATGAAGTCGGCCGGCATCGTCGTCGCCGACAGCCCCGCCCATCTGGGCGAGGCGGTGATGAAGGCGATCAAGGGCTGATCGCAACGGGCCGTCCCGGGATCCTTCCGGGGCGGCTTTCGGGGAGGAGGACCCGCACGTGCCGATCCTTGTCATCGGTTCCGGATTTAGACCGTCATCGCGGGGCGCCCAGCCTTCCCCGCGCGGTCGCGCCTTCCCCCACCCCGCCCTGCCGTCGCGCGCCCCCGCGCGCGGCTTCATTCATCTCGAAAGGAGCGGCCGGGCCTGACACCCGCCGGAGCACAGGATGACGGAGCAATCCCCCAACACGCAGTTCCACGCCTCTTCCTTCCTGCAAGGGAACAACGGCGACTATGTCGAGCATCTCTATGCCCGCTACGCCGCTGACCCGGCCTCGGTCGATGCAAGCTGGGCCGAGTTCTTCCGCAGCCTCGGCGACAGCGAGACCGAGGCGCGCAAGAACGCAGCCGGGGCAAGCTGGGGGCGTCCCGACTGGCCGCCGGTGCCGAACGACGACCTGACCGCCGCGATGACCGGCGAATGGCCGGCGGCGGCGAAGGACATGAAGGGCGCCGGCGACAAGATCAAGGCGAAGGCCGCCGAGGCTGGCGTCGCCGTCAGCGACGAGGCGATCAAGCGGGCGGTACTGGATTCGATCCGCGCCATCATGATCATCCGCGCCTACCGGATCCGCGGCCATCTCGTGGCCGATCTCGACCCGCTGAAGATGCAGGACCAGACCCCGCACCCCGAGCTTGACCCGCATTCCTACGGCTTCTCGGATGCCGACATGGACCGGCCGATCTTCATCGACAACGTGCTCGGCCTCACCCATGCCTCGATGCGCCAGATCATCGACATCGTGAAGCGCACCTATTGCGGCACCTTCGCGCTGCAGTACATGCACATCTCGAACCCCGAGGAAGCCTCCTGGCTGAAGGAGCGGATCGAGGGCTACGGAAAGGAGATCACCTTCACCCGCGAGGGCCGCAAGGCGATCCTGAACAAGCTCGTCGAGGCCGAGGGCTTCGAGAAGTTCCTCCACGTGAAATACATGGGCACCAAGCGCTTCGGCCTTGACGGAGGCGAGGCGCTGATCCCGGCGATGGAGCAGATCATCAAGCGGGGCGGCAGCCTTGGCGTGAAAGAGATCGTCATCGGCATGCCGCACAGGGGGCGCCTGTCGGTGCTGGCCAACGTGATGGCCAAGCCCTACCGCGCGATCTTCAACGAGTTTCAGGGCGGCAGCTTCAAGCCCGAGGATGTCGACGGCTCGGGCGACGTGAAGTATCACCTCGGCGCCTCCTCCGACCGCACCTTCGACGGCAACACGGTGCACCTTTCCCTGACCGCCAACCCCTCGCATCTCGAGGCGGTGAACCCGGTCGTCCTCGGCAAGGTCCGCGCCAAGCAGGACCAGCTCGGCGATCAGGCCGAGCGTCAGGCGGTGCTGCCGATCCTCCTCCATGGCGACGCGGCCTTCGCCGGCCAGGGTGTCGTGGCCGAGTGCTTCGGCCTTTCGGGCCTGCGCGGCCACCGCACCGGCGGCACGATGCATATCGTCGTGAACAACCAGATCGGCTTCACCACGGCGCCGCACTTCTCGCGCTCGTCCCCCTACCCGACCGACATCGCCCTGA
>JAGRDU010000171.1:2311-4861 GCA_020446905.1 Paracoccaceae bacterium
TCACCAACCCGGCGATGTACAAGACGATCAAGACCCACAAGACGACGTTGCAGCTCTACACCGAGCGCCTCGTGGCCGACGGCCTCATCCCCGAGGGCGAGATCGAGGACATGAAGACCGCCTTCCAGGCGCATCTCAACGAAGAGTTCGAGACCGGCAAGACCTACCGGCCCAACAAGGCCGACTGGCTCGATGGCCGCTGGAGCCACATGAGCCGCGAGGGCGAGGATTATCAGGCCGGCAAGACCGCGATCACCAAGAAGGCGATGACCGAGGTCGGCGCGGCCCTGACGCGGATCCCCGAGAACTTCGACATCCACAAGACCGTGGCGCGCCAGCTTGAAAGCAAGGCGCAGATGTTCAAGACCGGCAAGGGCTTCGACTGGGCGACGGCCGAGGCACTGGCGTTCGGCAGCCTCGTGACCGAAGGCTACCCGGTGCGCCTCGCCGGACAGGACTGCACGCGCGGCACCTTCTCGCAGCGCCACTCGGCCTTCATCGACCAGACGACCGAGGAACGTTACTATCCCCTCAATCATATCAAGGCAGGCCAGGCGCGCTACGAGGTCATCGACTCGATGCTCTCCGAATACGCCGTCCTCGGTTTCGAATACGGCTACTCGCTGTCCGAACCGAACGCCCTGACGATGTGGGAAGCGCAGTTCGGCGACTTCGCGAACGGCGCGCAGATCATGTTCGACCNNCGACCAGTTCATCTCGTCGGGCGAATCGAAGTGGCTCAGGATGTCGGGCCTCGTGATGCTTCTGCCGCACGGGTTCGAGGGCCAGGGACCCGAGCATTCCTCCGCCCGGCTCGAGCGCTGGCTGCAGCTTTGCGCCCAGGACAACTGGATCGTCGCCAACTGCTCGACCCCGTCGAACTACTTCCACATCCTGCGCCGCCAGATCCACCGCAGCTTCCGCAAGCCGCTCGTCCTGATGACGCCGAAATCGCTGCTGCGCCATCCGATGTGCGTCTCGGACGCCGAGGACTTCACCACCGGCTCCACCTTCCACCGCGTCCTCTGGGACGACGCGCAGAAGGGCCATTCCGAGACGAAGCTCGTCGCCGACAAGAAGATGAAGCGGGTCGTGATCTGTTCGGGCAAGGTCTACTACGACCTTCTGGCCGAGCGCGACAAGCGCGGCCTCGACGACGTCTATCTCCTGCGGCTCGAACAGTTCTACCCCTTCCCGGCCCAGTCGCTGGTCAAGGAGCTCGAGCGCTTCAAGCAGGCCGAGATCGTCTGGTGCCAGGAAGAACCCAAGAACCAGGGCGGCTGGTTCTTTGTCGAGCCGAACCTCGAATGGGTGCTCGGCCGGATCGGCGCGAAGTCGGCGCGCGCCCGCTATGCCGGACGCTCCGCCTCGGCCTCGCCCGCGACGGGTCTGGCCAGCAAGCACAAGGCCGAGCAGGAAGCGCTTGTCGTAGACGCTCTGACAGGAGGGAACGGCTGATGCCGACCGAGGTTCGCGTCCCGACGCTCGGCGAGAGCGTGACCGAGGCGACGGTCGCGACCTGGTTCAAGAAGCCGGGCGACACCGTCGCCGCCGACGAGATGCTGTGCGAGCTTGAGACCGACAAGGTCACGGTCGAAGTCCCTGCGCCTGCCGCCGGGACCTTGGCCGAGATCGTCGCGAAGGAGGGGGACACGGTCGGCGTGAACGCCCTTCTCGCCCAGATTGCCGAGGCCGGCAGTGCCGGCCCCGAGGAAGTGACTCCCAAGAAAAGCGCCGAAGCCGCGCCGAAATCCGAAGAGGGAAAGATGGCTGGAAAGACGACTGACGTGATGGTCCCGACGCTCGGCGAAAGCGTGACCGAGGCGACCGTTTCGACCTGGTTCAAGAAGGTCGGCGATACCGTCGCCGCGGACGAGATGCTCTGCGAGCTTGAGACGGACAAGGTCTCGGTCGAGGTCCCCTCGCCCGTCGCCGGCGTCCTGGCCGAGATCATCGCACCCGAGGGCACGACCGTGGACGCCAAGGCGCGCCTTGCCGTCGTGACCGAGGGCGGTGCCGGCGCCGCGCCGAAAGCCGCCGCTCCGAAGGCCGAAGCTGCCGCCGCGGTCGGCTCGCCTGGCGCCGGACCCGAGGTTCTGACGCCCCGCTCGGACGTCAAGAACGCCCCCGCCGCCGAAAAGGCGATGGCCGAAAAGGGCCTGAGCGCCGATCAGGTCACCGGCACTGGCCGTGACGGCCGGATCATGAAGGAAGACGTCGCCAAGGCCGCCGCCGTGCCTGTCGCCAGCGCCGCCCCTGCCCCGGCGTCCGTGCCGCGCAGCCCGGTCCCGGCCGACGATGCCGCCCGCGAGGAGCGCGTGAAGATGACGCGCCTGCGCGCCACGATCGCCCGCCGCCTCAAGGACGCGCAGAACACCGCCGCCATGCTCACGACCTATAACGAGGTCGACATGTCCGGCATCATGGAGCTGCGCAACGCCTACAAGGACCAGTTCGAGAAGAAGCACGGCGTGAAGATGGGCTTCATGTCCTTCTTCGTGAAGGCCTGCTGCCACGCACTTAAAGAGGTGCCCGAGGTCAACGCCGAGA
>JAGRDU010000171.1:4879-5078 GCA_020446905.1 Paracoccaceae bacterium
TCTACAAGAACTACGTCCACATGGGCGTCGCGGTCGGCACGCCCTCGGGTCTTGTCGTGCCGGTGCTGCGCGATGCCGACCAGATGGGCTTTGCCGCGATCGAGAAGAAGATCGGAGAGTTCGGTGTCCGCGCCCGCGACGGCAAGCTCTCGATGGCCGAGATGCAGGGCGGCAGCTTCACCATCTCGAACGGCGGCGT
>JAGRDU010000020.1:0-5818 GCA_020446905.1 Paracoccaceae bacterium
CCGCTATCTCGTCAAACGGGTTCATCGACATCTTCACGTTCGCAAGATCGACACCGGAACCGTCGGGACGCACCCGGGGCTTGACGTTGTAGTCGATGACGCGCTTGACCGGGACCAGAAGTTTCATGGCCACTCTCCTTTCGGATGGGGGAAGCCCGGCCCGCCGGGGCCGGGCCTCTGTCAGAACGACTTGCGGATCATCGCCTTGATCTCGCCGACGACGCCGCGGCGGAAGGCAAGGACGCAGACGATGAAGATCAGCCCGAGGACCACCGGCACCCAGCCGCCGAGCGGCCCTTTGGCGAGGTAGTTCTGCAAGGTGACGATGATGCCCGCGCCGACCGCCGGACCGGGGATCGTGCCGAGGCCGCCGAGCAGCGTCATCAGCACCACCTCGCCCGACATGTGCCAGTGCGCATCGGTCAGCGAGGCAAGCTGGAACACCACCGACTTCGTCGCGCCCGCCAGACCTGCAAGCGTCGCCGAAAGGACGAAGGCGAGAAGCTTGTACTTGTCGGTGTCGTAGCCGAGCGATTTCGCGCGGTTCTCGTTGTCGCGGATGGCCCCCAGCACCTGCCCGAAGGGCGAATTCACGGTGCGCGAGATCAGGAAGTAGGCCAGCACGAAGATCGCCAGGACGAAATAATACATGTTGAGATTGTCCTGGAGGTCGATGGCGCCCAGCGCCGTGCCCCGCGGAATACCCTGCAACCCGTTCTCGCCGCCGGTGAAGGGCGCGGTGATGAAGAGGAAGAACACCATCTGCGCCATGGCGAGCGTGATCATGGCGAAATAGATGCCCTGCCGCCGGATCGCGATCATGCCGACGAGGAAGCCGAGGACGCAGGCCGCCGCGGCGCCGGTGAGGATGCCGAGTTCGGTCGGCAGGCCCCAGACCTTCAGCGCGTGGCCGGTGACGTAAGAAGCGCCGCCGAAGAAGGCTGCGTGGCCGAAGCTGAGCAAGCCGCCATAGCCGAGGATCAGGTTGAAGGCCGAGGCGAAGAGCGCGAAGCACAGCACCTTCATCAGGAAGACGGGGTAGATCACGAAAGGGGCCACGATCAGCAGCACCAGCGCGATGAGATATCCGATCTTTGCGTTCATGGGTCCCCTCCCCTATGCCGTCTTGCCGAAGAGGCCCGCGGGCCGCAGCACAAGGACGATGGCCATGACGACGAAGATCACCGTGGCCGAGGCCTCGGGCCAGAAGACCTTGGTGAGGCCCTCGATGACGCCCATCGCAAGGCCGGTGACGACCGCCCCCATGATCGAGCCCATGCCGCCGATGACGACGACGGCGAAGACGACGATGATGAGGTTCGAGCCCATCAGCGGGTTCACCTGGGTGATCGGCGCGGCCAGCACCCCGGCGAAGGC
Source organism: Paracoccaceae bacterium (assembly GCA_020446905.1). Classification (GTDB taxonomy): domain Bacteria; phylum Pseudomonadota; class Alphaproteobacteria; order Rhodobacterales; family Rhodobacteraceae; genus Albidovulum. The sequence goes on from JAGRDU010000020.1 coordinate 1,378, forward strand.
CGCCAGCGCGACGCCGTAGCCATAGGCAAGCGTGGTCAGAAGCGGCACGTTCACCCCGAAGGCCTGCAACAGCTTGGGGTTCTCGGTGCCGGCGCGCAGGTAGGCGCCGATCTTCGTGCGCTCGAAGAGGAACCAGGTGGCACCGCAAACCAGCAGCGAGGCGACGACGACCCAGGCGCGATACCACGGCAGGAACATGAAACCGAGGTTCACGCCGCCCTCCAGCGCCTTGGGCGTCGGATAGGGCAGCCCCGATGAGCCGAAGAATTTCACGAAGGTCCCCTCGATCACCAGCGCGAGGCCAAAGGTCAGCAGGAGGCCATAGAGGTGATCGACGCCGGCAAGGCGGCGAAGCAATAGCCGTTCGATCACGATGCCGAAGGCGCCGACGGCGATGGGCGCCACGATCAGCGCGCCCCAGTAGCCGAGGCCTAGATATTGAGTAATGCCGAGCGCCGCGAAGGCGCCGAGCATGTAGAGCGCGCCATGCGCGAAGTTGACGATGTTCAGAAGGCCGAAGATGACCGCGAGCCCGAGCGAAAGCACCGCGTAGAAGGCGCCGTTGATGAGGCCCAGCAGAAGCTGGCCAAAAAGCACTTGGGGCGGAAAGCCCAACAGTTCCGTCAGCATGTCATGGTCCCCGGCGCTGTCCCGTTTGTCGTTCTAGGGGGCCGCCAGGCGCCAATGGGGACGCCTGGCGGTTTGCATCTCGCCTTACTTGGTCGGGCACGTGCTTTCTTCGAGAGTCCCAAAGGCCTCTTCGCCGGGAATCGTGCGCACGATCTTCAGGTAGTCCCACGGGCCGGAGGATTCGCTCGGGGCCTTCACCTTGGCGAGATACATGTCGTGGACCATGCGGCCGTCGGTCCTGAGGACGCCGCCATGGGCGAACATGTCCTCAACCGGCATCTCGCGCATCTTGGCCAGAACCGTGTCGGTGTCATCCGAGCCGGTCGCCTCGATCGCCTTGAGATAGTGGCGCACGGCCGAGTAGGTGCCGGCCTGAACGCCCGTCGGCATCTTGCCGGTCTTTTCCATGAATTTCTTCGACCAGGCGCGGGTCTCGTCGTCCATGTCCCAGTAGAAGCTGACGGTCATCTGCAGCCCTTGCGCGACTTCGAGGCCAAGCGCGTGGATGTCCGAGAGGAAGACGAGGAGGCCGGCGATCGACTGCCCGCCCGCGACGATGCCGAACTCGTTCGCCGCCTTGATGGCGTTGATCGTGTCGGCGCCGGCATTGGCAAGGCCGATGACCTTCGCGCCCGAAGCCTGCGCCTGCAGGATGAAGGACGAGAAGTCCGAGGCAGGGAACGGGTGCTTGACCGAGCCGAGCACCTTGCCGCCCGCCTTCTCGACGACCGCGGTCACGTCCTTCTGCAGCGCCTCGCCGAACGCATAGTCGGCGGTCAGGAAGAACCAGCTGTCGCCACCCTCGGCGACCACGGCCGAACCGGTGCCAACCGCGAGCGCGCGGGTGTTGTAGGTCCAGTGCAGGCCCGTCGGGATGCAAGCGTCGTTGGTCAGCGGAGAGGACGCGGCGCCCGAGACGAGGGCGATCTTGTTCTGCTGCTTGGCAACCTCGAAGACGGCCATCGCGACCGAGGTCGTCACCAGTTCCGCGAAGGTATCGACCTGACCGGTGTCGCCCCACTCCCGCGCGGTGTTGGCGGCGATGTCGGCCTTGTTCTGGTGGTCGGCGGTGACCAGCTCGATCGGCGCGCCGGCCACCTGGCCGCCGAATTCCTCGATCGCCATTTCGGCGGCGGCGACAGCGCCGGGGCCGGCCACGTCCGAATAGCTTGCCGACATGTCGGTCAGGATGCCGATCTTCACCTTGCCGTCGCTGATCTCTGCCGAGGCGGCCGAGGCCAGGAGGGCAAGCGCCGATACGCCGGCCGAAAGGGTCTTGACGAACTTCATGTGTTCTCCTCCGTTGAATGCGTCAAACGCTCAGGTATTCGTCAAAGACGTGGCTCTTCTCCTCGAGCTCGTCCTTGTGAATGGTCGCCACGATGTGGCCGTGATCCATGATGAAATGCCGGTCGGCGAGCGGCGCGGCGAAGCGGAAATTCTGCTCGACCAGAATGATGGTGTAGCCGCGCGTCTTCAGTTCGATCAGCACCTCGCCCAGCTTGTCGTTGATGACCGGGGCAAGACCCTCGGTGATCTCGTCGAGGAGGAGCACGTTCGCCCCGGTGCGCAGGATGCGCGCCATGGCCAGCATCTGCTGCTCGCCGCCCGACAGGCGCGTGCCCTGGCTCTTGCGGCGCTCGGCAAGGTTGGGGAACATCTCGTAAAGTTCCTCGACCGACATGCCGCCCGGCGCCACCGACGGCGGCAGCATCAGGTTCTCCTCGACATTGAGGCTCGAGAAGATGCCGCGTTCCTCGGGGCAGTAGCCGACGCCGAGGTGCGCGATCTTGTGCGGGGCGGCGCGGATCACCTCTTCGCCCTTCAGGACGATGGAGCCGGTGCGATGCCCGATCAGCCCGACGATGGAGCGCAGCGTCGTGGTCCGGCCCGACCCGTTGCGCCCCAGAAGCGTCACCAACTCGCCCTGATAGACGGTCATGTCGATGCCGTGCAGCGCGTGGCTTTCGCCGTAGAAGGCGTGCAGGTCCTGGATGCGGATCTCCTCGATCGCTTCCGAGACGTGGCGGCCGCCGATGTCGTGGTTCTCGGTGGCGTAGCTCATGCCGCTTTCCCCATATAGGCTTCCTTGACGCGCGGATCGTTCGACACGGTGCGGTAGTCGCCCTCGGTCAGGATCGCGCCGCGCTGCAGGACGGTGATCGTGTTGCACAGGGTCGAGACGACGCCGAGGTTGTGCTCGACCATGAGGATCGTCCGCCCCGCCGCCACCTTGCGGATCAGCTCTGTGACCAGTTCCACATCCTCGCGGCCCATCCCCTGCGTCGGCTCGTCGAGCAGCATCATCTCCGGCTCCATCGCCAGCGTCGTCGCGATCTCGAGCGCGCGCTTGCGGCCGTAGGACATGTCCGCGACCATCGCCTCGGTGAAGCGGTCGAGGCCGACCATGTGCAGAAGTTCGTCCGCCCGGTCGTTCAGCCTGTTCAGGGACGACACCGGCCGCCAGAAATGGAACGAAGTACCAAGCTTGCGTTGCAAGGCAACGCGGACATTCTCGCGTGCGGTCATGTGCGGGAAGACGGCGGAAATCTGGAAGGACCGGATCACCCCCATCCGCGCGATCTCGGCGGGCTTCGCCGAAGTGATGTCGCGGCCGTTGAAAGTGATCTTGCCGCGCGTCGGCGTCAGGAACTTGGTCAGAAGGTTGAAGACCGTGGTCTTGCCCGCCCCGTTCGGCCCTATCAGCGCATGGATGTCGTGCCGTTTGACCTTGAGGTTTACATCATCAACGGCGGTGAAGCCCTTGAATTCCTTGGTCAGACCTTCTGTCTGCAGAATGTAGTTGCCGCTCTCGCTCATCGCTCTTGCGCCCCCTGGCTGAGGAGGAGCGGGGGAAAGGCCCCCCGCCCCGGTGCGTGGATCGCTGGTCGTCAGGCGCCCCTGGACAGGGCCCGCGCCTGTTCGCGCAGGACGAACTTCTGGATCTTGCCCGTCGAGGTCTTGGGCAACTCGCAGAAGACAATGGTGCGCGGCGCCTTGAAGTGGGCCATGTTCTGGCGGCAGAAGGCGATGAGATCCGCCTCGGTCACCGTCTGTCCGGCCTTCAGAGCGACGAAGGCACAGGGCGTCTCGCCCCATTTCTCGTCGGGCCGCGCGACCACGGCCGCCTCCATCACCGCCGGATGCTTGTAGAGGACATCCTCGACCTCGACCGACGAGATGTTCTCGCCGCCCGAGATGATGATGTCCTTCGAGCGGTCCTTCAGCTCCACGTAGCCGTCCGGATGGGTGACGCCGAGGTCTCCGGAGGCGAACCAGCCGCCCTTGAAGGACTTGTCGGTCGCCGAGGGGTTCTTGAGATAGCCCTTCATGACGTTGTTGCCGCGCATGAAGATCTCGCCCATCGTCACGCCGTCATGTGGCACCGGCGCAAGCGTGTCGGGATCGGCGACCATGAGGCCGGCGAGGGCGACGTTCTTGACGCCCTGGCGCGACTTCAGCTTGGCCTTCCTCTCGTCCGACAGGACGTTCCATTCTGACTTCCAGGCGCAGACGACCGAGGGACCGTAGGTCTCGGTCAGGCCGTAGACATGGGTCACTTCGACCCCCATCGCCTCCATCTTCTCGATCACGGCGGCGGGGGGCGAGGCGCCCGCGGTCATCACCTTGACCTCGTGGCTGAAGTCCTTCAGCTCGTCGGGAGCATTGGCGAGCATGTTCAGCACGATCGGCGCGCCGCAGAAATGGGTGACCTTCTCGTCCCGGATCGCCTGATAGATCGGCTCGGCCCGCACGGAGCGCAGGCAGACGCAGACCCCAGCGTTGGCCGCGATGGTCCAGGGGAAGCACC
>JAGRDU010000020.1:5829-12904 GCA_020446905.1 Paracoccaceae bacterium
GAACATCGGCAGCGTCCAGAGATAGCGCGAATGGTGCTGCATCCCCCAGGTCACGACGTTCGACAGCGCGTTCAGCGCCGCGCCCCGGTGGTGATAGACGACGCCCTTGGGGTCCCCGGTCGTGCCCGAGGTGTAGTTCAGGCTGATCGCGTCCCACTCGTTGTCCGGCAGCGCCCAGGCATACTCCGGATCGCCCTCGGCCAGCAGTTCCTCGTAGGTCATGCGGCCGACACGGGTGCCGCCGGCATAGCTTGCGTCCTCGATATCGACGACCAGCATGTCGCGCCGACCGCTGATCTTCACGGCGCGGTCGGTAACCTCGGAAAACTCGGGATCGACCAGAACGACCTTCGCCTCGGCATGGGAGAGGATGAAGGCGATCGCCTCGGCATCAAGGCGCGTGTTCACGGTATTCAGGACCGCGCCCGCCATCGGCACGCCAAAGTGGCACTCGAACATCTCGGGGATATTCGAGGCGATCACCGAAACCGTGGCGCCCTTGCCGATACCGCGCTTGGCCAGCGCGCTGCCAAGGCGGCACATCCTGGCATAGGTCTCGCCCCATGTGCGCCGAATGTCGCCATAGACCACGGCGGGGAATTCCGGATAGATCGCCGCCGTGCGCTCCGCGAAGGACAGCGGGGACAGGGCGACATAGTTTGCGGAATTCGCATCGAGGCCAGAATCATAGATGCTGGTCGCATGTGGCATGTTTTTCCTCCCTCACACCAAAGCTCGTACTTCCCCTGTACGAGCGCTGGCGGAGGGAAACTAGTCATGGCGATGTTGCGGAAGTTCGCGGTAAATGTATCCAATTGTGACACCCGCAGGTTGACCCTTGGCGTGCGCCGGAGGCTGAACGATCTTCGTCTGGTCCCGCCGGGCAAGCAGGAGCCTCTGTTGTGCAAAGCGATCCCCGGCCCGCCGAGGCCGTGACCCATGTCCTCGAGGGCCTCGAACATCTCGATCAGGGTATCACGATCTTCGACCAGAACCTGAAGCTCGTGGCCTGGAACGCGCGTTTCATGAAGGTCTACGGCTACCCCGAGCGCCTGGCCTTCCCCGGTGCGGATTTCGCCAGCTTCATCGAACACAATGCGCGGCTCGGCGATTACGGGCCGGGCGATGTCGCGGCGCAGGTCGCCGAACGCGTCGCCACCGCCCGCAAGTTCCTGCCTCACCGTTTTCAGCGCACCCGCTCCGACGGATCGACCATCGAGGTCGCGGGCAATCCGCTGCCGAACGGCGGGTTTGTGACAACATATACCGACGTGACCGAGATCACCCGGCAGCGCGCCCGGCTGCAGGCGCTCATCGAGCAGACGATGCGCAAGCTGACCGAAAGCGAGGAGCGCCTTGCCCTCATCGCCGACGAGGTGCCGGCGGGCATCGCGCATATCGACCGCGAGTTGACCATCCTTTACGCCAACAAGCGCTTCGCGCAGGCCTATCAGAAGCGACCGTCCGAAATCGTCGGCCGCAACGCCCACGATGTGCTGCATCCCCGCACGATGGAGGAATCGGCGCGCTTCTTCGAGCAGGTGCGGCGCGGCGTGCAGGTGGACTTCGAGATGCGGCTGGAACTGCCCGGCGGCCGTTTCAAGGACGTGCGGACGCTCCTCCGGCCGGAAAAGCCCTCCTCGGGCGAGGTGATCGGATTCTATCTCGTCTCGATCGACGTGACGCGGAGGAAGGCGACGATGGCCGCCCTCGCCCGGTCGCAGAAGATGGATGCACTCGGACGGATGGCGAGCGGAATTTCCCACGATTTCAACAACCTTCTCACGATCATCCTCGGCAACCTGGTGCATTTCGCCGAGGAGCTGAAGGACGGCGCGCTGATCGACGAATTCCTGACACCCTCGATCTCGGCGGCGCGGCGCGGCTCGGCGCTGACCAAGCGCCTGCTGACGCTCGCACGGCGCGAACACCACGACCCGGTGCCGACCGAGATCGGTGAGGCGATCACGGAAATCTGCCGGCTTCTGGAATCCTCGATCCCCGCGACGGTGATCGTCGAGCAGCGGATCAGCCCCGACCTGCCGCTTGCCCTTGTCGACCGCGGGCAGCTCGAGATGGCGATTCTTAACCTCGCGCTCAACGCCCGGGACGCGACCGGGGGCGAGGGTCGCGTCACGATCGGCCTCAGCCCCTATGTCCTGCCGGTCGAGGAAGCGGAACTCCTGCGCATTCCGGCGGGCGACTATGTGCGGATCATCTTTGCCGACGACGGCTGCGGCATGTCGCCCGAGCAGGCGGAACGGATCTTCGAGCCCTTCTACACCTCAAAGGCGGCGGGCTCCGGCTCGGGCCTCGGCCTCTCCATGGTCTACGGGTTCGTGCAGCAGTCGAACGGCGCGATCTGGGTCGAAAGCGCGCCCGGCAAGGGGGCGAGTTTCACGATCCTCTTGCCGAGCGTTGCCTTGGCGGCCGCGCAGGAGACCACACCGGCGCCCTCTGAGGCCGACACTGCGGAGGCGCCCGAAGCGGCTGCGCCGGAAACCGGGCTGGTGCTTCTGGTCGAGGATGATCTCGACGTGCGCCGCACGATCCGCCGCAAGATCGCCGGTATCGGCTATCCCCTGGTGGAGGCAAGCGATGCGGCCGAGGCGCTCGGCCTACTCCAGCAGGTGCGCGACATCGCCATCGTCGTGTCCGACATCGACATGCCCGGCCCGCTCGACGGCATCGACCTTGCCCGGCTTGTGCGGCGCGGCTTTCCCGCCGTGCAGATGGTCCTGATGAGCGGCCAGGCGACGGCGCGCCTTGGCGACGCCGAGCTTGCAGGGGTTCCCTTCCTCAGAAAACCCTTTTCCGCCGAGGACCTTGTCGGGGTCCTCGCGCCGGCGCACCCGAGCCTCAAGGAGACCACATGAAGCCCCTCGTCTATCTGCTTGAGGACGATCAGGACATCTCGCGCGTGATCGCGCGGACGCTGCAGCAGCAGGGGCATGACGTGCTCTGCTTCCGCCGCCTTGCCGATTTCGAGCGCGAGGTGGCGCGGCGCCTGCCGGACCTCGCGCTGGTCGACCTGATCCTGCCCGACGGCGACGGCATGGCGGCGGTGCGGCCAGGCATCGTGCCCGACAGCGTGCCGAAGATCATCGTCACGGGGCGCGGCGCGCTGACCGACCGGGTCATCGGTCTCGAGATCGGGGCGGACGACTATATCGTCAAGCCGTTCGAGCCGCGCGAGCTTCTCGCCCGCGTGCGCGCGGTGCTGCGCCGGACCGCGCGGCCGCAGGACCCTGCCCTGCCCGAGGACACGGGCCGCGTGCGGTTCGGCGACTGGACCGCGGATTTCAGCGCCTGCCGACTGACCCATCGCGACGGCGAGACGGTCGCGCTCAGCGCGTCGGAGGCCAGTCTTCTTGCCGCGCTCGTGCAGTCCTCGGGACGCGTGATGAGCCGCAGCCAGCTCCTCGACGCCACGACCGGGCGCTCGGACGAGCCCTTCGACCGCAGCATGGACGCCCGGATCAGCCGCCTTCGTCGCAAGCTGCGCGACAACCCGAAATCGCCGGCAATCATCCGCACGGTCTATGGATCGGGCTATCTCTTCGCGCTCGCCGTCAAGAAGTGAGCGAAGGTCAGATCGAGAAGCTGCGCCGGACCGCATCCACCGACAGTTCGGACTTCGCCCCGGTCAGCGCGACGGTGCCCCGGTCGAAGACGTAAAGCCGGTCCGCCAGCCCCCAGGCGAAGTCGAAATACTGCTCGACCAGCACGATGGCCATGCCGCCCTTGTCCTTCAGATGGGTGATGACACGGCCGATCTGCTGGATGATGTTCGGCTGGATGCCCTCCGTCGGCTCATCCAGAAGCAGCACCTTCGGCCGCATGATCATGGCCCGCGCGATGGCCAGCTGTTGCTGCTGCCCGCCCGACAAGTCGCCGCCGCGCCGCCGCCCCATGTCCTTGAGGACCGGGAAGAGCTCGTAGATCTCGTCCGGCACGCGCCGCTCGCTCCGCGGCAGCACCGCGAAGGCGGTTTCGAGGTTCTCGAGCACGGTCAGCAGCGGGAAGATCATCCGCCCCTGCGGCACGACCGAAAGCCCGCGCTCCGCCATGTCCTGCGGCCTGAGGCGCCCGAGACCCTCACCGTCGAGCACCACCTCTCCGCCCGACCTAAGATGCGTGCCGGCCAGCGCCTTGAGGAAGCTGGTCTTGCCGACGCCGTTGGTACCCATGATGCAGGTCACCTCGCCGGCGCGGGCCTGAAAGTCGATCCCGTGAAGGATCTGCGATCCGCCGTAATGCAGCGTCAGTCCCTTGGTTTCCAGCATCATCCGCGCCCCAGATAGACTTCAATCACCTGCGGATTGGCGGTGACGTGATCGAGCGAGCCTTCCGCCAGGACCGCGCCCTCGTGCAGCACCGTCACCTTGCAGTTCAGCCGTCGCACGAAATCCATGTCATGCTCGACCACCACGACCGCGCGGGTCTTCGCGATCTCGACCAGCATCCGCGTGGTGCGCTCGCGCTCGGCCAGAGTCATGCCGGCGGCAGGCTCGTCCACCAGCAGAAGGCGCGGCTCCTGCGCCAGCAGCATCGCGATCTCCAGCCACTGCTTCTGGCCGTGGCTGAGCTCCCCGGCCTTGCGCCCGAGCTGGTCCGCAAGGCCAACCTCGCGCGCAAGCTCGGCGACGCGCGTTCGGCCGGCGCCAGTGGCGCGGAACTTCAGCGCCGAAAGCGGCCCGCGGCGGGATTTCAGCGCCAGGATCAGGTTCTCGCCCACCGTCTGGTCCTCGAAGACCGTCGGGCGCTGGAACTTGCGGCCAACCCCGGCCCTCGCGATGGCTGCCTCGGACATCTTCAGAAGCGACACCGCCCGTTCGCCCCAGGTGACGCTGCCCTCGTCGGGGCGCGTCTTGCCGGTGACGATATCCATGAAGGTCGTCTTGCCGGCGCCGTTCGGGCCGATCACCGCGCGCAGTTCCGCCTCGTTGATGGTGAACGACAGGTTGTTGATCGCGCGGAACCCGTCGAAGGTGACGCAGACGCCGGAAACTTCCAGAAGCGCGGTCATTCGGTCGCCTCCTTCTCCTGCAGCGACCCGTCATCGGGGCCGAGCGGCGCGCCCTTGCGGTCCGGGCTGCGCCGGCCGAGCGAGACGTCGAAGAGGCCGCCGATGCCCTTCGGGGCGAATAGCGTGACGGCGACGAACGAAAGGCCCAGCAGCACCAGCCACCAGTCGACCCAGTTGATCGTGTAGAACCCGAGCGGGATCGACGGCGCCCGTCCCCCGGTGAACCAGGAGGACAGAAGCGAGACGAAGGCCGCGCCGATCACCGCGCCGTAAAGCCGACCCCTGCCCCCGATGGCGACCCAGACGGCAAGGTAGATCGAGGCGATCGGCGCCAGTTCGGCCGGGTTGATGATGCCCGCCTGCGGATAGTAGAGCGCGCCGGCAAGGCCGCAGAGGACCGCGGTCCCGGCGAAGACGAAAAGCTTGTAGCCCTCGACGGGATAGCCAAGGAACCTGACACGCGCCTCGTCGTCGCGGATCGCCCTCAGGACAGAGCCGAACTTGCCCGATGTCGCCCAGGCGAGGAGGAGATAGGCCAGCGCCAGCGCCGCCGCCGAGGCCCAGAAAAACCAGAGCGACACCGCGTCCTGCCCCGCCGAGGCGAGGCCCGGCAGGTTCTGCAGGCCCGACAGGCCGTTGTTGCCGCGCAGGCCGGTGTCGTTCTGGAAGAGATAAAGCGACAGCGCCAGCGTCATCGCCTGCGTCAGGATCGAGAGATAGACGCCCGTGACGCGGGACCGGAACGCCAGCCAGCCGAAGACGAGGGCGAGCAGGCCCGGCACCAGCACGACAAGCGCGAGCTGCGCGGGCAGCGAATGGGCGAAGGCCCAGATCACCGGCATCTCGGATGAGCCGACGACGCCGAAGATCTGCGTCGCGACGCCTTGCGCGATCTCGCCCGCCGTCGGCGGCAACGGGTCCGAGGCGAGCGCGGAGAGCACGATTTCCTCGGTCCGGGCATACATCAGCCACTGGCCGATCATGTAGCCGCCGAGCGCGAAAAAGGCCATGTGACCGAGCGAGAGAATGCCCGTGTAGCCCCAGACCACGTCCATGGCGAGCGCGGCAAGGCAGAGGCAGAGCGTCTTGCCGAGCGTCTTGACGAAGCTCGTCGAGATCACGCCCATCCCCAGAGATGGCGACAGGAGCGTGACGAGCAGGCAGAAGGCCGCGAGCAGGCCGAGCACCCAGAGCACGGACGGGTTGCGGACGAGGAAACTGCGCGGGGCGAGCGGATCGGTCATGGCGTCAGTCCCCGGCGGCGCGGCCCTTCAGGGCGATGATGCCCCGTGGCCGGAACTGGATGAAGAGGATGATGAAGAGGATCATGTAGGTCTGGGCGGCCAGCGTGTTCGAGGGGTTGAGCCACTCGATGGCCTTTTGCAGCGTCCCGATCATCGTCGCGCCGGCGAGCGTCCCCCAGATGTTGCCGACCCCGCCCACAACCACCGTCATGAAGCTTTGCACGATGTAGTCCGTGCCAAGCTCGGAGGTGACCTTCGCGAAGAGGCCTATGGCGACGCCGGCGATCCCGGCGATGCCGGATCCGATGCCAAAGGTCAGCATGTTGATCCGGTCCGGGTTGATCCCCATCGAGGCCGCCATGGCCGGGTTCTGGGTGACCGCCCGCACCTCGAGGCCCAGCCGCGTGCGCCGCATGAGCCAGAGAAAGAACCCCAGGAAGAGAAGCGCGAGGACGAAGATCGCGATCCGGATATAGCTGATCGAGACGACATCGTTGAAGCTGAGCGCCCCGTCGAGCCAGGCCGGGGCCGTCAGGGGGCGCGCCTGGGTGCCGAAGATGTTCTTCAGTATCTGCTGGATCGCGATCGAGATGCCGAAGGTGGCCAGAAGCGTCTCCAGCGGGCGCTTGTAGAGATGCCGGATCACCAGCCGCTCCATCGCGACGCCGGCCGCGAAGGTCACACCAAAGGCGAGCGGCAACGCGATGACGATCGAGAGCGTCAGGTTCGGCACGAAAAGCTGCACGACATAGCCGGTATAGGCGCCAAGCGTGATGAACTCGCCATGCGCCATGTTGATGAC
>JAGRDU010000020.1:12945-20489 GCA_020446905.1 Paracoccaceae bacterium
AGATCGAGGCCAGCGACAGCGCGTCAAGCCCGAGATCGGTGGCCTGCATCGCGCCGAGCTTGAACGAGATGGCGCCCAGCGCGGCGCTCGCGGCATCGGTCACCTGCGGGTCCGGCTCGGCGTAGACGTCGAAATAGCGGTGGGCGGCCACCGCCGCCGCGACCTCGTTCGAGGTCGCCGCGACCGGGACGGCGCCCGAGGCTTCGAGCGCGGAATAGGCGCGGTCGCGGGCGGCCTCGCTGCCGAGTTCTGACAGGGGCACGCCGCCCACCGCCCCGTCCTTGATGTTCGCGACCAGCGCCGCCTTCTGCGCCTCGGGCGAGAGCCGTGCGGGGGCGAGCCCGGCGCCGGCGAGTAGGTCATAGGCCTCGGCCGCGGTGAGGTCCCGACCCGGCTTCAGCTCCCGCGCCACGTTCGCCCCCTCGGGCGCCGCGATCCCCGCCACGCGCGAGGTCGCCAGAAGCGGCGAGAGCGCACCGCGCAGGTCGATCCCGAGATCGCCGCCGAAGCTTTCGATCGCCGCGACCCGCGCGGCGGGGTCGGGATCGAAGCGCAGCGTCAGCAGCCGTTCGAGCCGTTCCTTCCGCGCCCGGATCGCGGCGTCCTGTTCATCCCCGATCGCGGCGCGCAGCGGCTCGAGGCTGTCGGCGGTCGGGTCCTTCGCGATACTGTCCAGCGCGGCGCTGCGGCGGCGCGGATCGGGGTCGGAAAGGGTGAACCGTACCAGCGCCGTCAAGATCAGGCCGCGCACGCCCGCGTTCGGTTTCAGCTCCGCAATCTCGGATTTCGTGGCGGTCCCCGCATTGTCGCCATCGAGCCCGGTCAGCGCATAGCCGGCCGGATCGGGCGCCAGAAGGAAGAACGCCCCGTCCGACTTGCGCTGCCCGAGCTTGCGCGCCTCCCAGGCCTGCAGGAACGCCGCGGCCTGCGGATCGCCGCTGCCGGCAAGCGCATCGATCACCGGGCCGATGGTCTGGCGCGACGGCTTGGCGATCTGGTCCACATTCGCCGCCACGATTTCGGCCAGCGTTTCGGCCCGGCCCTGCACGGGCAGGAACAGGGCCAGCGTCAGCGCAAGAAGAAGCGCGCGCAGCATCGGCATCTCCGGTCGGGGAAAGGAGGCCGGGCGATACGCCCGGCCCAGTGGCTCAGTAGTTCGAGGTGAGCTGCACGCAGGTCTTGGTCTCGGTGTTGTACATGCCGCATTTCAGCTCTTTCCAGTCGGCCTCGAGCACGGCCGATTCCGGCAGGAAGTCGGTCCAGGCGTCGCCCGGCACCGGATCGGTCTGGCTGATGATGTCGAACTGGCCGTCGGCCCGGATCTCGCCGATCAGCACCGGCTTGGTCAGGTGGTGGTTCGGCAAGAGCTCGGCGATCCCGCCGGTGAGGTTCGGGAATTTCTGGCCGATCAGCGCGTCCAGCACCGGATCGACATCGGTGGTGCCGGCGGCGGTGACCGCGTTCACCCACATGTTGAAGCCGATGTAATGCGCCTCCATCGGGTCGTTGGTGACGCGCTTGTCGTTCCCGATGAAGGTCTTCCACTCGGCGATGAAGGCCGCGTTCTCGGGCGTGTCGGCGGATTCGAAGTAGTTCCACGCGGCGAGGTGGCCGACAAGGTTCGAGGTATCGAGACCCGACAACTCTTCCTCGCCGACCGAGAAGGCGACGACCGGGATCTTGTCGGCGGTGACGCCGGCCGCCGCGAGTTCCTTGTAAAAGCCGATGTTCGCGTCGCCATTGATGGTCGATATGACGCCCACCTTCTTGCCGTCGGCACCCAGCGCCACGACGTCGGCGACGATCTTCGACCAATCAGAATGACCGAAGGGCGTGTAGTTGACGAAGATGTCCTCGGCCGCGATGCCCTTGGACTTCAGGTAGGCCTCGAGGATGTTGTTCGTGGTGCGCGGATAGACGTAGTCGGTGCCGAGCAGCGCGAATTTCTCGATGCCGAGTTCCTCGAGGAAGTAGTCGGTCGCCGGGATCGCCTGCTGGTTCGGGGCGGCACCGGTATAGATCACGTTCTTCGACGATTCCTCGCCCTCGTATTGCACCGGATAGAACAGCAGGCCGTTCAGTTCCTCGATCACCGGCAGCACCGACTTGCGGCTCACGCTCGTCCAGCAGCCGAACATGACGGCGACCTTCTGCACCGTCAGCAGCTCACGCGCCTTTTCGGCAAAGAGCGGCCAGTCGGACGCCGGGTCGACGACCACGGCTTCCAGCTTCTTGCCCAGAACCCCGCCCTTGGCGTTCTGCTGCTCGATCAGCATCAGCATGGTGTCTTTCAGGGTCGTCTCCGAAATCGCCATCGTGCCCGAGAGCGAGTGCAGGATGCCGATCTTGATCGTCTCTTCCTGTGCGAAGGCGATGCGCGGCGCGGCAAGGGCGGCAACGCCCGTGGCAAGAAGGGCGCGTCGAGTAAGCTTCATCTGGTGTCCCCCGTTCATGGTCCAGTCTGGCGGCGCGGGGCGGAGCATGTCCGGTCCCCTTGCCGCGCAAGGTTGCTGTTCAGCGCACCGGTTCCGGGGCCCGGCCGGCCCCGCCCCCCCGTGCGTCATCCGTCGCGTGAAGCGCCCTCGGGGCGCCCGCCGCCGATTGGGAGCAGCGCCCCCTCGCGTCTCAAGCGCGAAGGGTGGACGAGTGTGCCGTTCGCGACCAAGCAGGTTGCAAATGCGTAATTCTCGGGCAGATATTCACGCTGCAGCGCAGAATAGCGGCGCCAATCCGATCCTGTGCCCAAGTCGGGCCCCTTTGCCTAGCGACGCCAGATCGATTCCGCCTGCACAGCCGGTGGCAGGATTGCGGGCCGCAGATTCCCTACCGGATGGCGTGCCGGCCTATTTTCCGGATGAAACCGCACGCGCCCGCTGCTATGCGGAAACCCACAGCGGAACCCAGAGCGATGAACGCCACCTCCCCCCGACGCCCCTTCAATCTTCTCTGCGTGGCACAGGCCGGCCGGGTCGGCTACGAAGCGGCGATCCTCGCGGCATCGCTGCGTCATGCGGACCCCGGCTTTGCGGGTCGTCTGATCGTCCTTGAGCCCCTGCCCGGAGGCGCCTGGCCGTCCGATCCACGCCTGCCGGCGCCGCTGCGCGCGCTGCTCCTCGACCTCGGGGCCGAGATCATCCCATTCGAGGCCCGCCATTTCGGCTCCGCCTATCCGCAGGGCAACAAGATCGAGGGGCTTCTGGCCGCGCCGGAGGGTGAGCCCTTCCTTTTTCTCGACAGCGACACGCTGATCACCGACGCGCTGTCTTCGGTCCCTTTCGACGTCACCCACCCCGCCGCCTCGATGCGGCGTGAGAATACCTGGCCGGTGGTCGAGCTTTACGGGCCCGGCTACGGCGCGATCTGGAAGTCGCTTTATGACAGGTTCGGGCTCGACTTCACCGCATCGCTCGACCTGTCGCAGCCAGACGAGCACTGGGAACGCTACCTCTATTTCAACGCCGGCTGGTTCTTCGGCGCCTGCCCGCGTGCCTTCGGGCAGCGGTTTCTCGACTACGCCCTCGCCATTCGCGACGACGGCCCCGAAGAGATCGTCTGCCAGACCCTCGACCCCTGGCTCGACCAGGTGGCGCTGCCGCTTGTCATCCGGTCCTTCGGCGGCGGCCGGCCCGGGCCGGAGCTTTCCGGCCTCGACGGAGAGGTCACCTGCCACTACCGTGCCTTGCCGCTGCTCTACGCGCGCGAAAGCGACCTTGTGGTCAAGGTGCTTGAGGAAGCGGTCGCGCCGAACCCGGTCAAGAAGGTGCTGAAGGCCCATGAGCCGCTGAAGCGGATCGTCTACCAGAAGAAGGGCGAGAAGATCCGCGCCATGTTCGACCGTGCGAACCTGCCGACACGCGAACAGGTGTTGCGCAACATGATCAAGCGGGCAGGCCTCTGGATGCGCTAGGGCGCATCGGCGGCGCCGAATCCCGTTGCCGCCCCGTGCCGCCTGACCTAACGTCGCGGCCCGACACTCCAGGGAGGCGCAGATGACCAAAGCTTACGGATTCGACACGCTGCAGATTCACGCGGGCGCCCGGCCCGACCCGGCGACCGGCGCGCGGCAGGTGCCGATCTACCAGACAACCGCTTACGTCTTCCGCGACGCCGACCATGCCGCCGCCCTCTTCAACCTGCAGGAAGTCGGCTACATCTACTCGCGCCTGACGAACCCGACCGTCGCCGCGCTGGCCGAACGGATCGCGACGCTCGAGGGTGGCGCGGGCGCGATCTGCTGCTCCTCGGGGCATGCGGCGCAGATCATGGCGCTTTTCCCACTCATGGGGCCGGGACGGAATATCATTGCCTCGACAAGGCTTTACGGCGGGACGGTCACGCAGTTCTCTCAGACGATCAAGCGCTTCGGCTGGTCGGCCAAGTTCGTCGATTTCGACGATCTCGCCGCGCTTGAGGCCGCCATTGACGGCGACACCCGCGCGATCTTCTGCGAAAGCGTCGCGAACCCCGGCGGCTATGTTACCGACATCCCCGCCGTGGCCGCCGTCGCCGACAAGGCGGGCGTGCCGCTCATCGTCGACAACACGTCCGCGACGCCCTACCTCTGCCGCCCGATCGAGATGGGGGCGACGCTGGTCGTTCATTCGACCACGAAATACCTCACCGGCAACGGCACCGTGACCGGCGGCTGCGTCGTGGATTCGGGCAAGTTCAACTGGTCCGCCTCGGACAAGTTCCCGTCGCTTTCGGCGCCCGAACCCGCCTATCACGGCCTCAAGTTTCACGAGACCTTCGGCCCACTGGCCTACACGTTCCATTCCATCGCCATCGGCCTGCGGGACCTTGGCATGACGATGAACCCGCAAGGGGCGCATTACACGCTGATGGGGATCGAGACTCTCTCCTTGCGGATGGAGCGCCATGTCGCCAACGCGAAGAAAGTCGCTGCCTGGCTCGAGGCGGACCCGCGTGTCGAGAGCGTCACCTATGCGGGTCTGCCCTCCTCGCCCTATCACGACCGGGCGGCGCGGCTTTACCCAAAGGGCGCCGGCGCACTTTTCACCTTCGCGGTGAAGGGCGGCTTCGACGCCTGCGTGAAGCTGGTGGACAGCCTTGAGCTTTTCAGCCATGTCGCCAACCTCGGCGACACCCGCTCGCTCATCATCCACTCGGCCTCCACCACGCACCGGCAGCTTTCGCCGGAACAGCAGCAAGCCGCCGGCGCCGCGCCGAACATGGTGCGCGTCTCGATCGGGATCGAGGACGCGGACGACATCATCGCCGATCTCGACCAGGCGCTGGCGAAGGCGACCGCCTGAAAACGGGGGCCGGGCGCGATGCCCGGCCCGCCCTTACTCGGCGATCTCGTAGACAAGGCTGACGCTTGCGCCGATGCTGACCTCACCCGTGGCGATGGGCACATCGGCCGCCTTGGCGAAGGATGCCTCGGCCATCGGCATCGGCGGATAGCTCATTCCCGCCTCGCTGATCGAGATGAGGCGGCCAAGTTTCACGCCTGCCGCGCCGGCATAAAGCTCTGCCCGGTGCCGCGCATCGGCGACCGCCCGGCGCCGCGCCTCGTCCCGCGCCTCTGCATCTTCGGCAAGGCCGAAACCAAGGCCATTCAGCGTGTTGGCGCCATCGGCGACGACGCCGTCCAGAACGCCGCCCAGCTTGGCCAGATCGCGCACCCGTACGGTGACCATGTCGGAGACCGTGTAGCCGAGGAGTTTCGGAGGCGTGCCGTCGCCGCGCCCGTAGTCATAGCGCGGTCCAAGCGAGAGGCCGGAGGTCTGGACGTCGCGCGGCTCGATCCCCGCCGCCTTCAGGCGGTCGAGCACCTGCGCCACCGCCCCGGAATTGGCCGTCATCGCGGCGCTGGCGGTGTCGGCATCGGTGGTGACGCCCAGCGACACGGTCGCGAGGTCGGGGACCACCTCGACCCGCCCCTCGCCCGAGACCGAAATCGTCGTGGGGACCGGGTCGGCGGCAAAGGCGGGAAGGGCAAGCATCATCGCAGCTGCGACAAGGGGAACTAAGCGCATGGAAAACCTCCGTCTCTGGCGCCGATCATCGAAAGTTTGACGCAGGCCACAAGCCGATCCTTGGCGGCGCGTCTTTTCATGGGCGAAAATCTGCTTTAGGACGAAGTCCCGGACCCCGGCGGCTTTGGGAACCGCCCTGAAGATGTTACGTCGCCCTGCATGAAACCCGCATTCGCGCTCAATCTCTCTCAGGACGGGCTTGCCCTTCTGCACCGGTCCGGCACGGGTTGGCACCGGGTCGGCGACGTCAGCTTCGAGGATCCCGATCTCGACGGCGCGCTTGCGCGCCTGCGCGCCGAGGCGCACCGGATCGAACCCGACGGCATCGCGACCAAGGTGATCCTGCCTGAATCGCAGATCCTTTATACCGAGGTCGAGGCGCCGGGCCCCCATGCGGCCGAGCGCGAGGCGCAGATCGCCCGGGCGCTGAAGGGCCGCACGCCCTATGACGTGAGCGAGCTTGCCTTCGACTGGACCGAGATCGGCGGCGGCATGGTTCAGGTCGCGGTCGTGGCGCGCCTGACGCTCGCCGAGGCCGAGGAGTTCGCCGAGGCCCAGGGGCTCAATCCCGTCTCCTTCGTCGCCCTGCCGCGCGCCGACCAGTTCGGCGGAGAGCCCTTCTTCGGCGAGACGGCGAAGGCAACGGCGCGGCTTTTCGGCAAGCTGACCCGCGATACCGAGCCGGTCAGCGTGCCGCCCGACGCTGCGCCGGACCCGGGGCCGGTGCACAAACCGGGGATGCCGGCACCCGATGTCACCTCGGGGCTCATTTCCGATTCCGAACATTTTGTCGCTGCCGAGGCTGTGGAACCTACGGAAACCCTTACGCAAGCGATCATTCCAGAGGACTCCGGGGCCATCCTGCCGATGACCGTGTCGGCCCTCGCGGCCGAGCCCGAAAACATCGAGGCGCCCGAGATCGCCGAGGAAGCCCCCTTCATCGCGGTCGAGGAGGAGCCGGAGGCCGAAGAGCCGAGCGCGGCCTTCGCCACACGCCGCAGCACAGCCGCGATTCCAGGCGAAGCGGGCCTGTCGTCGGTCGTCAAGCGGCTGCACCTGAGCGAGGGGGATTCGCCGGAAGCCGTCCAGGGGCCTGCATCGGAGGCCGCCGCCGTCACCGCGCCGATCCTGCCGATTCCGCCCGCGCCGGACCTGCCCACGCCCGAGCCGAAGCCGCGCGCCCCGCGCGCGCTGCCCTCGTCGCTTCCGGACGCGCGCCACGGCACCCAGGCGCAGCTTCGCGCCCGCCGGTCCGACACCGCGCGCGAGACCTCGGCCGCCGAGGATGTCCGCGACCGGGCCGCGTCGGCCCTCAGCGGCCTGCCGGTCAAGCCGGTCGCGATCGGCGCCGGGATCCTCGCGCTTCTCGCACTGGCCGCCTCGCTCTTCTTCGGCGGGGACGACCCGGCACCCGAGGCGCCCGCCTCGTCCGGCGCGATCGAGACGCCTGCCCCGACCGAGCTCGCGACCGCCGCGCCAGCGCCGGCCACGCCGGCCGAGACGCCGGCCCCCGCGCCCTCCGAGACCGCGCCTGCCGAGACC
>JAGRDU010000172.1 GCA_020446905.1 Paracoccaceae bacterium
GCGACGATCCAGTCGCAGCCCTTGCGCTGGCGTTTAGCCGTGGCATGGGCGATGACATCGTCCGTCTCGGCGGCAAAGCCGACCACGAGGCCCGGGCGATCCGTCTTCATCTTCGAGACGGTGGCGAGAATGTCGGGGTTCTCGGCGAACTCCAGCGCGGGCGCCTTGCCCGAGCCGTCCTTCTTCATCTTCTTCCCGGCGGCATTGGCGACACGCCAGTCGGCGACGGCAGCGGCGAAGACGGCGGCATCGGCGGGCAGCGCGGCCTCCACCGCCGCCAGCATCTCGCGCGCGGTCTCGACCTTCACAAGCGCGACGCCCGAAGGCGGCGGAACGGTTGCCGGCCCGGTCACGAAGGTGACCTTGGCGCCAAGGTCACGCAGGGCGGCGGCCAGCGCGGTTCCTTGAGCCCCCGAGGAGCGGTTGGCGATATAGCGGACCGGGTCGATCGGCTCATGCGTCGGGCCGGAGGTGACCAGCACGTGCCGCCCGGCGAGCGGGCCGCCGCCGAGCCGCGCGAAGACGGCGGCGACGATGTCGAGGGGCTCGGCCATGCGGCCGGTGCCTGCCTCGCCCGCCTCGGCCATTTCGCCCGCAGCCGGGCCGACGAAGGCGATGCCATCGCTTTCGAGGCGCGCGTGGTTGCGCCGGGTCGCGGGATGCGACCACATCCGGGGGTTCATCGCCGGGGCCATGAGCACCGGCGCCTTCGTCGCCAGAAGCACTGCCGTCGCAAGGTCGTTCGCATGACCGTTCGCAAGCCTGGCCATCAGGTCAGCCGTCGCGGGCGCGACGACGATCAGGTCGGCCTCGCGCGCAAGGCGGATATGGCCGACATCCTGCTCGTCCTGACGGTCGAAAAGATCGGTGAAGACATGATCGGCGGTCAGGGCGCCCACCGACAGGGGCGTGACGAATTCCTGCGCGGCGGCGGTCATCACGGCCCGCACCTTGGCCCCCCGCTCCCTGAGCCGCCGGATGAGGTCGAGCGTCTTGTAGGCGGCAATCCCGCCGCCGATGATGAGAAGGATCCGCTTGTCCGTCAGCATACCGGCCCTTTCCTGCCCCCGCGCCACAGGATTAGGGCGCCGGGGGGCGAAAAACAAGCGAGGCAATCATCACGGGATGTGATGACGCCCCCCACAAAATGACGCGTGACCGGGGCATTGCGCGGCGCTAGCCCTTGGCAAAACGAAAGGTGTTCCATGACCTATGACCTTGCCATCGGCGATCGCAGCTATTCCTCCTGGTCTCTGCGCGGCTGGCTTCTGTTCGAGAAGTTCGGCATCCCCGTGAAGTGCCATACCGGCGTCCTCTACACCCCGGATTTCGACCGGCTTCTTGCCGGGTTCGCCCCCGCGCGGCTGGTTCCGGCGGTGCGCACGCCCGAGGGAGAGGTGATCGGCGAGACGCTCGCCATTGCCGAGACGCTGGCCGAGCGGCACCCCGAGGCGGGTCTCTGGCCCGTGGACCCCGCGGCGCGGATGATGGCGCGCTACATCTCGGCCGAGATGCATTCGGGCTTCACCGCACTCCGCGGCGATTGTCCGATGAACCTCCTCCTCAGCTATGCAGACTCGCAGCCCCGCAAGGAAGTGCTGGCCGACCTCGCGCGGCTGGAAGACATCTGGGCGCGGGCGCGCGGCCGGTTCGGCGCGGGCGGGCCGTGGCTCTTCGGGCGCTACACGGCGGCGGATGCGTTCTTCGCGCCCGTCGCGACGCGGATCGCGACCTACAACCTGCCGGTTTCGGAAGACGCGGCGGCCTATGCCGCGGCGCATCTTGCCGACCCCTCGTTCCGCCGCTGGCGGGCGATGGGCGTTGCCCAGAACCTCGTGCAGCCGTCCTACGCCAAGCCCTATCCGGAACGGCCCTGGCCCGGCCCTGCACGGCTGGACGCGGTGGCGGTGGACGCCGGGCCTTCGCTGAACGACGCCTGCCCCTATTCGGGCAAGGAGGTCACGCATTTCCTGAGGCTGGGCGGCAAGACCTGGGGCTTCTGCAACGCCTTCTGCCGCGACAAGACCGTGGCCGATGCGCAAGCTTGGCCGAAGTTCACCGCCATGGCGGGACTTTGAGGCGCCGTTAACCTTTCCTCAACCCCGTTCACCTAGCCGTTTACCAAGGTTAACGAGGGACGGGTCATGGTCGCGCGCACCTATACGGTCGCATTCGAGGGGGTCGAGGCGCGCATCGTCGAGGTGCAATGCGCGGTCTCGGCGGGCCTTCCGGCGTTTTCGGTCGTCGGCCTTCCCGACAAGGCAGTCAGCGAGGCGCGCGACCGGGTGCGGGCAGCGCTGACGGCGCTCTCCATCGCGCTCCCGTCCAAGAGGATCACGGTGAACCTCTCGCCCGCCGACCTGCCGAAGGAAGGCTCACATTTCGATCTGCCGATCGCCTTGGCGCTGCTGGCCGCCATCGACATCCTGCCGCGGGACGAGGTCGAGGGGACGGTTGCACTTGGGGAATTGTCGCTCGACGGGCGGCTGGTCCCGGTGATCGGCGCATTGCCGGCAGCCATGGCGGCGGCCGAGGAGGAGCGTGTCCTTCTCTGTCCCAGGGCCTGCGGGCCCGAGGCCGCCTGGGTCGGCGCCACACCGGTCATCGCGGCCGCCACCCTGGCCGAGGTGCTGCGCCACTTTACGGGCGAGGCGCCGATCACCCCCGCCGCGCCCGGAGAGGTGACCGCCGGTCCCGCCGCGCGGGACCTCCGCGACGTCAAGGGGCAGGAACGGGCCAAGCGCGCGCTGGAAATCGCGGCGGCGGGGCGCCACCATCTTCTGATGGTCGGCACGCCGGGGTCGGGCAAGTCGATGCTGGCGGCGCGGATGCCCGGCATCCTGCCGCCCCTGACGGCGCAGGAGGCGCTGGAAACCTCGATGATCCACTCGCTCTCGGGGCTTCTCGACGAGGGCGGGATCAGCCGGACGCGGCCCTTCCGCGAGCCGCACCACACCGCCTCGATGGCCGCCATCGTGGGCGGCGGGCGCGGAGCCAAGCCGGGGGAAATCAGCCTTGCCCATAACGGTGTCCTCTTCCTCGACGAGTTTCCCGAGTTTCCGCGAACCGTCCTTGAAACCCTGCGCCAGCCCATCGAGACCGGCGAGGTCGTCGTCGCCCGCGCCAACGCGCATATCCGCTATCCCTGCCGCTTCCTTCTGGTCGCCGCCGCCAACCCCTGCAAATGCGGCTACCTGACCGACCCCGCCCGCGCTTGCGCCAAGGTCCCGCTCTGCGGCGAGGAGTATCTCGGGCGCATCTCCGGGCCGCTGATGGACCGGATCGACCTGCGCGTCGAGGTGCCCCCGGTCGCCTACACCGACCTGGACCTGCCCGAGGCTGGCGAAAGCTCCGCCACCGTCGCCGGGCGGGTCGCGCGGGCAAGGGCCACGCAGGCGGCGCGGTTCGAGGGGCACGCGGGGATGCGCGTCAACGCCGCTGCCGAGGGGCGGCTTCTGGAAGAGGTGGCGAGCCCCGATGCCGAGGGGCGCGATCTTCTCGCAAAGGTTGCCGAACGGTTCGGTCTGTCCGCCCGGGGCTATCACCGGGTCCTGCGCGTCGCGCGGACCATCGCCGATCTCGACGGATCGGACGAGGTACGCAAACCGCATGTGGCCGAGGCGGTGAGCTTCCGCCTCAGCCTGCAGGCGGCGCGCTAGGCGCGCTTCGCCTCGATCACTTCCCAGATCTTCGCGGCGGTATTCGTGCCGTCGAAGCGCTCAAGCTCCTGGATGCCTGTGGGCGAGGTCACGTTGATCTCGGTCAGCCAGTCGCCGATCACGTCGATCCCGACGAAGATCTGGCCCTTCTCGCGCAGCGTCGGCCCGATCGCGGCGCAGATTTCCCTGTCGCGTTCGGTCAGGCCGATCTTCTCGGGGCGCCCGCCGACATGCATGTTCGACCGCGTCTCGCCCTCGGCCGGGACACGGTTGATCGCCCCGACCGGCTCGCCGTTCACGAGGATGATCCGCTTGTCGCCCTTCACCACGGCGGGGACGTATTTCTGCGCGATCATCGGCTCGCGGCTGATGCCGGTGAAGAGCTCGTGCAGCGAGGCGAGGTTGCGGTCGTTCGGATCGAGCCGGAAGACCCCGGCCCCGCCGTTGCCGTAGAGGGGTTTCAGGATGATGTCGCCATGCATCGCCTTGAAGGCGCGGATCGTGGCAAGGTCGCGCGCGATCAGGGTCGGCGGGGTCAGGTGGGGAAACTGAAGCACCAGCAGCTTTTCGGGATAGTTCCGCACCCAGAAGGGATCGTTCACCACAAGCGTCTTCGGGTGGATCAGGTCGAGCAGATGCGTCGTCGTGATATAGCCCATGTCGAAGGGCGGGTCCTGGCGCAGCCAAACGACGTCCATCTCGCCGAGGTCCACTTCGGTCTCGGCCCCGAGGGTGTAGTGATCGCCCTTCACCCGGCGCAGCTCCAGCGGCCAGCCGCGCGCCATGACACGCCCTTCGCGGTAAAAGAGCCGGTCGGGCGTGTAGTAGAAAAGCGAGTGCCCCCGCGCCTGCGCCTCGAGCCCGATGCGGAAGGTCGAATCCGCGTCGATGTTGATCGGACCGATCGGGTCCATCTGCAGTGCGACCTTGAGAGCCATGCGCCAAGCCTCCGTTTCCCGGGCCGATTGATGGCCCAGCCGGCGGGGGGATGCAATCCGTGCTGCGCTAGACAAAGGCGTTGGAGACGATCTCGATCCGGCCCTGCGCGTCAACCAGCGCCACCTCGAATGCGGTCTCCGTGTCCTGTCCGGAAGGCTCGCCGGCGAGAAAGGCGCTGGCGCTCGCCATGATCCGCGCTTGCTGCCGCGCACTGACACGCTCGGCCGCAAGGGCGTGGGTGCGGGCGCGCTTGACCTCGACGAAGGTCACCGCGCGGGCCTTGCGGAAGATCAGGTCGATCTCGCCGCCGGGGCCGCGCCAGCAGCGGGCGGCCACGCTGTAGCCGCGCCGCTCATAATCGGCGGAAACCTGATCCTCGGCGGCATGGCCACCATGGTAGGCGACCGCGCCCTTCAGCCGGCGGAGAGTTTCAGCGCCATCTGGTAGACCTGCCGCTTCGGCAGGCCCAGCGCCTCGGCGACCGAGGCGGCGGCATCGCGGATCGACTGGCATTCCAGCGCCTCCTTCAGCATCGCCTCGGCATCGTCCGCCGAGGCACTTCGCGGCGCCGCGCGGTCGATGACCACGACGATCTCGCCCTTGACGGGACGCTCCGCGAAGGCGGCCGCAACGTCCTGCAGCGTGCCGCGCACCACCTCCTCGAACCGCTTCGTCAGTTCCCGGCAGACCGCCGCACGGCGGTCAGCTCCGAAAATCTCGCCGAGGTCGGTTAACAAGGCGCGAAGACGCGCCGGCGATTCGTAAAGAACAAGCGTCGCAGGCACCGCGGCAAGATCGGCAAGCCACTGGCGCCGCGCACCGCCGGCCGAGGGCGCGAAGCCGGCAAAGAGGAAGCGGTCCGACGGCAGGCCGGCCACCGTCAGCGCCGCGATGGCCGCCGACGGGCCCGGTGCCGTCGTCACCAAGTGCCCCGCCGAAATCGCGGCGCGTCCGAGCTGGAACCCGGGGTCCGCGACAAGGGGTGTCCCCGCCTCCGATGCATAGGCGACAGACTTCCCCTGGGCCAGCGCGGCCATGAGCTTTGGCCGCGCCCGGTCGCCGTTGTGATCGTGGTAGGACAGAAGCGACCGGTCCCCCAGGGGCACGCCGTGGATCTCCATGAGATGCCGGAGCGTGCGCGTGTCCTCGGCCGCGAGCACATCGGCCGAGGTCAGGATATCGAGCGCCCGCAGCGTGATGTCGCGCGCCGCGCCGATGGGTGTCGCGACAAAGTAGAGGCCCGGGGCCAGGTCGACTTTTTGGCCGCTCGCCGCCACTTCTCTGCCTCGCGCGTTTACTTGGCCCGGCGGAACGCATAAGTTCGCGGCCGTCGACCCTTCCCTCCCCCGGCCCTGCCACCGCATTGGGGCCAAACACCGAGGACCGTGCCATGTTCACCGTTTTACGTTCCCGCCGCAAGGCGATCACCGGCCTTGCCGCGCTTGCCGCGAGCATCGCCCTGGCCGCCTGCGAGCCCCTGCCGTCGTCCCGCGCGCCCGCGCTCGATGCCGGCGCGCCGGTGCCGGTGGCGCTGATCCTGCCGTCGGGCTCGGGCAATTCGGGCGACGAGGTGCTGGCACGCAACCTCAAGCAGGCAGCCGACCTTGCCATCGCCGACCTTCAGGGCGTGAAGATCGACCTGCGCGTCTACAGCGCCGGCGCCGATCCCGGCACCTCGGCCGCGATGGCGCGCAAGGCGGTCGACGAGGGCGCGAAGATCATCCTCGGCCCGGTCTTTGCCGAGGCCGCCAACGCCGCCGGGGTCGCAGTGGCGGGCGACGGGGTGAACGTCCTGTCCTTCTCGAACAACACCGAGATCGCCGGCGGCAACGTCTTCGTCCTCGGCCCCACCTTCCAGAACACCGCGAACCGGCTAACCCGCTATGCCGCGCGGTCGGGCAAGAACCGGATCATGGTGGTCTATGACCAGACCCCTGCGGGCCAGCTGGGCCTCCGGGCGATCGAAAGTGCCGCCGCGCGGTCGGGCGCCTCGATCGCCGGGACCGCGACCTACGAATTCTCGCAGCAGGGCGTCATAAACGCCGCGCCGCAGATCGCGGCCCAGGCCAAGGGCGCGGGCGCGAACGCGGTCTTCTTCACCGCCGACACCGCCGGCGCGCTGCCGCTGCTGGCGCGACTTCTGCCCGATGCCGGGCTGAGCAGCCAGTCGGCGCAGTTCGTCGGCCTCACCCGCTGGGACATCCCCTCGGCGACCCTGTCGATCCCGGGCGTCCAGGGCGGCTGGTTCGCACTGCCCGATCCCGGCCTGTCGGGCGCCTTCCAGCAGCGCTTCGCCGCCGCCTATGGCGAGGCGCCGCACCCGATCGCGGGCCTGGCCTACGACGGCATCGCCGCCATCGGCGCGCTCGTGAAGCAGGGCAATGCCAAGGCCCTCAGCGCCTCCTCGCTGACTCAGGGCCAGGGCTTTGCCGGCGTCACCGGGGTCTTCCGCCTCCTGCCGGACGGCACCAACGAACGCGGGCTCGCCGTGGCCCAGATCCAGAATGCACAGGTGGTCGTGATTGATCCTGCCCCGAGAAGCTTCGGCGGCGCCGGGTTCTGACCCCGCCGCGACCCCGATGGCGCCGCGCGCCGACCTGCCCGGCGCCATCGCACGGCATCCGCTCTTCGCGACCGACGGCTTCGTCGGTGATCTCGCCCGCCGCGTGCGGACCGAGGCGGACGCGCGCGCGCGCCGCGCGCTGATCGTCGAGGCACTGGCGACCGCGCGGACCGAGGTTCTCGGCCTCATCGCGGCGGAGTTCGCGGCCCACCCGCGCGCCGCCCGCGTCACGGTACGCGCCTATGCCGCGCTGACAGATGCCGTGATCGAGACCGCCTTTCGCCTCTCGAGCGAGGTGCTGCACGCCAATCCCAATCCCAGCGCCGCCGAGCACATGGCGCTGCTCGCGGTCGGCGGCTACGGCCGCGCCGAGATGGCGCTCTATTCCGATGTGGACCTTCTCTTCCTGACGCCGTGGAAGATCACCGGCTGGGCCGAAAGCGTCATCGAGAGCATGCTCTATGTGCTTTGGGATCTGAAGCTGAAGGTTGGCCATTCCAGTCGCACGGTGAAGGACTGCCTGCGCCTCGGCAAGGAAGACTACACGATCCGTACCGCGCTTCTGGAAAGCCGCTTCATCACCGGCGACACCGGGCTGGCCGAGGACCTGCGCAAGCGCTTGCGCAAGGATCTGTTCCGGAATTCGGGCGCCGAGTTCATCGAGGCCAAGCTGGCCGAGCGCGCGACGCGCCACCAGCGCCAGGGCGGCCAGCGCTATGTGCTGGAGCCGAACGTGAAAGAGGGCAAGGGCGGCCTGCGCGACCTCCAGACGCTCTACTGGATCGGCAAGTACGTCCACGGGGTGGAACGCGCGGCCGAACTCATGGAGAAGGGCCTTTTCCGCGCCGAGGAATACGAGACCTTCGCCGCGGCCGAAGACTTTCTCTGGGCGATCCGCTGTCACTTGCACCTGATCGCGGGACGCGCCAACGACACGCTCAGCTTCGACATGCAGGTCGAGGTCGCGGCGCGCATGGGGTACAGGGATACCGGCGGACGGCGGGCGGTCGAGGTCTTCATGCAGGACTACTTCCGTCATGCGACCCAGGTGGGCGAGCTGACGCGCGTCTTCCTGACCGCGCTCGAGGCGCGGCATGTGAAAAGCGAGGCGCGGCTGGTCGATTTCCTGCGCCGGCGGAGGCGGACGAAGGACGGCTACCGCATCGACAACGGCCGCCTGAACGTCGCGAACCCGAAGGCCTTCGTCGCCGACAAGCTGAACCTTTTGCGCGTCTTCGAGGAGGGCCTGCGCACCAGCTACCTCATTCACCCCGACGCGATGCGGCTGGTCACCGCCAATCTCGGCAAGATCGACGACGAGATGCGCGAGGACCGCGAGGCGACGCGCATCTTCCTCGACCTCATGCTGAAGCATGGCAACCCCGAACGCGCGCTTCGCCGGATGAACGAGCTGGGCGTGCTGTCGGCATTCATCCCCGAGTTCGAGCCGATCGTGGCGATGATGCAGTTCAACTACTATCACCACTACACGGTTGACGAGCACATCATCCAGACCATCAGCACCCTCGCCCAGATCGAGCGGGGCGAGCTCATCGAAGAGCTGCCGCTTTCCTCGGGGATCCTGAAGGCCGGAATCAACCGCCGCGTCCTTTACGTCGCGCTCTTCCTTCACGACATCGGCAAGGGCCGGCCCGAGGATCATTCCGTGGTCGGCGCCCGCATCGCCCGCAAGGTCGCGCCGCGCCTCGGCCTCAACGCCGAGGAATGCGAGACCGTCGAATGGCTGGTGCGCTATCATCTCCTTATGTCCGACATGGCGCAGAAGCGCGACATCGCGGACCCGCGGACGGTCCGCGACTTTGCCAAGCTGGTAAAGACCCGAAAGCGGCTCGATCTACTGACGGTTCTGACAGTCTGCGACATTCGCGGCGTCGGCCCGAACACCTGGAACAACTGGAAGGCCGTGCTCATCCGGCGCCTCTACCGCGAGACCGCGCAGGCGCTGGAGGGCGGGCTTGAGACCGTCAACCGCGGGAAGGGCGATACCGAGGCGCGGCGCGCCCTGCGCGAGGCCCTTGCGGACTGGGATGCCAAGGACCTGCGCCGCGAGACGCAGCGCCACTACGAACCCTACTGGCAGGGCCTCTCGACCGAAACGCATGCCGTCTTCGCAGGCCTCCTGCGCGACATTCCGGACGACGCGATCCGCATCGACCTGAAGCCCGACCCCGACCACGACGCGACGCGCGCCTGCTTCGCGCTCGCCGACCATCCGGGGATCTTCTCGCGCCTCGCCGGGGCGCTCGCGCTGGTCGGCGCGAACGTGGTCGACGCGCGCACCTACACGTCGAAAGATGGCTACGCCACCGCGGTCTTCTGGATCCAGGACGTCGAGGGCCATCCCTACGAAACCGCCCGCCTTCCCCGCCTGCGCGCGATGATCGACAAGATGCTGAAGGGCGAGGTCGTCGGCCGCGAGGCGATGAAGGACCGCGACAAGATCAAGAAGCGCGAGCGCCCGTTCCAGTTCCCGACCTCGATCACCTTCGACAACGAGGGCTCGGAAATCTACACGATCATCGAGGTCGACACCCGCGACCGCCCGGCGCTGCTCTATGACCTGACGCGTACGCTGGCGTCGAACAACATCTACATTGCAAGCGCGGTGATCGCGACCTATGGCGCGCAAGTCGTGGACACGTTCTACGTCAAGGACATGTTCGGCCTGAAGCTGCACAGCAAGCCCAAGCGCGACGCTCTGGAGCGGCGCCTGCGCGAGGCGATCTCTGCCGGGGCGGAACGGGCGCGCGCCGAATGAAACCGATCCGCCTGATCCGGGGCTTCCTCACGGTGGGGGCCTGGACGCTGCTGAGCCGCGTCGCGGGCTTCGCGCGCGATGTGCTGACGGCGGCCTATCTTGGCACCGGCCCGGTGGCGGAGGCCTTCCTTGTTGCCTTCACCCTGCCGAACATGTTCCGCCGCTTCTTTGCCGAGGGCGCGTTCAACACCGCCTTCGTGCCGCTCTTTTCCAAGAAACTCGAGGCGGACGAGGACCCGCGCGGCTTTGCCGAGGATGCGATGTCGGGCCTTGCCTTCGTCGTCCTCCTCGTCTCGCTTCTTGCCATGGTGGTAATGCCCTGGCTGGTCCTCGCCATGGCTGGCGGCTTTGCCGGGGACGAGCGGCTGCCCCTTGCCGTCGAATACGGCCGCATCTGCTTTCCCTACATCCTCTTCATCTCGCTCAC
>JAGRDU010000173.1 GCA_020446905.1 Paracoccaceae bacterium
CCTCAAGCTGGTCGTACTGTTCGAGGGTCGGGACTCGGCCGGCAAGCGCGGCGTCATCAAGCGCATCACCCAGCGCCTCAACCCCCGCGTGGTCCGCGTGGTCGCCCTGCCCGCCCCGTCCGATCGCGAAAAGACCCAGTGGTATTTCCAGCGCTACGTGCCGCACCTGCCCGGCGCGGGCGAGATCGTGCTCTTCGACCGCTCCTGGTACAACCGCGCCGGGGTCGAGCGGGTGATGGGCTTCGCCTCCGAAGATCAGGTGCAGGACTTTTTCCACGACGTGCCCGAGTTCGAACGGATGCTCGTCCGCTCCGGCATCCGCCTCATCAAATACTGGTTCTCGATCACCGACGAGGAACAGCAGATGCGATTCCTCATCCGCATCCACGACCCGATGAAGCAGTGGAAACTGTCGCCGATGGACCTGCAGTCCCGCGTCCGGTGGGAGATGTACACCAAGGCCAAGGAAGAGATGCTGGCCAAGACCAACATCCCCGAGGCGCCCTGGTATATCGTCGAGGGCAACGACAAGAAGCGCGCGCGGCTGAACTGCATCGACCACCTTCTAGGCATGATCCCCTATGAGGAGGTGCCGCACGAGGACATCGCCCTGCCCGACCGGGTCTTCAACCCGGACTACGAACGCGCCGTCCTGCCGCCGGAACTTTACGTGCCAAGGAAGTACTAAGGAGGCGCGCGGCCTGTAGCTACGGGAATACTACGCGGGAACTACGGGAAACCGACGCGGAAAAGACGGCCTTTGCACCCCGTCCCGGATGCGCCTATATCCCCCTCATGTTCGGACGCCTTCTCACCTCACTCCTCGGCCCGGAGCCCGGCCGCCTGCCGGAACCTGACGCGCAGCTGGCGCTGGCCGCCCTGCTGGTCAGGGTGGCGCGGGCGGACGAGGACTATACCGATCCCGAACGGACCCGCATCGACCGGGTCCTCGCAAACCGCTACGGGCTTTCACCCTTCGAAGCCGCGAAGCTCCGGGCCGAGGCCGAGGCGCTGGAGGCCGAGGCCCCCGACACCGTCCGTTTCACCCGTGCCCTGAAGGACGCCGTCCCGCATGAAGACCGGATAAGCCTGATGCAGGCGATGTGGGCCGTGGCGCTTTCCGACGACGACCGCGACCCGCGCGAGGATGCGCTGATCCGGGTCACGGCCGACCTTCTGGGCGTCAGCGACCGCGATCGTGCCATCGCCCGCCAAGATGTTGAGACCAAAGGGAAATGATCGCCAGCCTCTCGATGTACGACTGGCCGCAGGTGCGGGCCGAGCATGACCGCTTCTGGACGCTGATCCGCGACGGGCTGCGCGCCGGGGGGATCGCGGCACCCGACCGCCTCACCCGCGACGAGAGCCTCTGGTCGGTCTGGGAAAGCCCTGAACTTCTTCTCGGGCAGACCTGCGGGATGCCGTACCGGACGCGCCTGCATGGCCGGGTCGAGTTGGTCGGAACACCCGACTACGGCCTGCCGGATGCCCCGCCGGGCTATTACTATTCCGTCCTTGTCGCGCGCAAGGACGCGCCCGGCGCGGCCGAGGATTTCATAGATCGAACACTGGCCTTCAACGGTCAGGACAGCCAGTCGGGCTGGGCAGCGCCGCAGAACCAGATGGCGAAGGCGGGCCTGCGCTTCACCCACACGCGCCACACCGGCGCCCACCGCGACAGCGCGAGGGCCGTCGCCATCGGCAAGGCCGACATCGCCGCCATCGACGCGATCAGCTGGCGCCTGATCGAAGCCCACCACCCCGAGATCGCCGGCAAGCTGCGCATCGTCAGCCGCACCGACCCGACACCGGGCCTGCCCCTCGTGACGGCGAAGGGCCGCGAAACCGCCCCCCTCGGCCGCGCGGTCGCGTCCGCCATCGCCGCGCTCGCCCCCGCAGACCGCGCCGCGCTCGGGTTGAAGGCGCTCGTGACGCTGCCCGCCGAGGCCT
Organism: Paracoccaceae bacterium; assembly: GCA_020446905.1. Classification (GTDB taxonomy): domain Bacteria; phylum Pseudomonadota; class Alphaproteobacteria; order Rhodobacterales; family Rhodobacteraceae; genus Albidovulum. The sequence goes on from JAGRDU010000173.1 coordinate 1,951, forward strand.
ACCTTGCTGTGCCCACGCCGCCGCCGCCTTCGCAGGATGTGCCTGTAAATTGACCAGAACGCCGGTCAATCCGGCGGGCAGGTTGCAAAAAGCGCATTGTAAATCGGCAGATTCTCCGTCCAATTGCGGTATCGGGGAGAATGCACACATGTCCGACACCGAAACGCCCGTCATCGAGATTCGGGACCTGCACAAGGCCTACGGGCATCTCGAAGTCCTCAAAGGCGTGTCTCTGACCGCGCGCCGCGGCAATGTCGTGTCGCTGATCGGCTCCTCGGGTTCGGGCAAATCGACGCTCTTGCGGTGCTGCAACCTGCTTGAGGACAGCCAGCAGGGCGAGGTGATTTTCAAGGGCGAGGCGGTCCACTGGCGCGGCGAGGGAATGCACCGTCACCCGGCTGACCGCGAGCAGGTCATCCGCATCCGCACCAACCTTTCCATGGTGTTCCAGCAGTTCAACCTCTGGTCCCACATGACGATCCTGCAGAACGTCATGGAAGCGCCCCTGACGGTCCTGAAGCGCGAGCGCGCCGAGGTCGAGGCGGCGGCACGCAGGTATCTCGACAAGGTCGGTATCGGCGACAAGTGCGATGTCTTCCCCGCCCAGCTGTCCGGCGGCCAGCAGCAACGCGCCGCCATCGCCCGCGCCCTTTGCATGGAGCCGACCGCGCTACTCTTTGACGAACCGACCTCCGCCCTCGACCCCGAGCTCGAGCAGGAGGTGGTGAAGGTCATCAAGGCCCTAGCCGACGAAGGGCGCACCATGCTTCTCGTCACGCATGACATGCGGCTTGCAGCCGATGTCTCTGATCATGTTATCTTTCTGCATCAGGGCAGGATCGAGGAGGAAGGCCCGCCGGCCGATCTCTTCGGCAAGCCCAAGACCGAACGCCTGCAGCAGTTCCTGAGCGCGACTGTGTCGGCCTGATCCAAAGAACGCTCAAACAACCGGGAGTAAACCTATGAAAAAACTTATCCTTTCGGCCGCCGCGCTGGCGCTGACCGCCGGCCTTGCCGCGGCCCAGACCGTGCGCATGGGCACCGAGGGCGCCTACCCTCCGTACAACTTCATCAACGACAAGGGCGAGGTGGACGGATTCGAGCGCGAGATGGGCGACGAGCTCTGCAAGCGCGCTGAACTGACCTGTGAATGGGTGACGAACGAGTGGGATTCGATCATCCCGAACCTCGTCTCGGGCAACTACGATACGATCATCGCCGGCATGTCGATCACCGACGAGCGCGACAAGGTCATCGACTTCACCCAGGCCTATATCCCGCCGGCAGCCTCGTCCTACGTCGCGCTGTCGGCCGATGCCGATCTCAAGGGTGTCATCGCGGCCCAGACGGCGACCATCCAGGCCGGTCATGTCGCCGAAAGCGGCGCCACTCTACTTGAGTTCCCGACCCCGGACGAGACCATCGCCGCGGTGCGCAACGGCGAGGCGGACGCGGTCTTCGCCGACAAGGACTTCCTTGCGCCGATCGTCGAGGAATCGGGCGGCGCCCTCGTCTTCGCCGGAGAGGATGTCCAGCTTGGCGGCGGCGTCGGCATGGGCCTGCGCGAGAGCGATGCCGAGCTCAAGGGCAAGTTCGACGCCGCGATCCAGTCGATGAAGGATGACGGCACGCTGAACGCCATGATCACGAAGTGGTTCGGCGACAAGGCCATGGTCTGGTAATCCCTCAAACGGCACCGGCGGGGTACGGACCGGATCCGCGCCCCGCCCCCAGGACCCGGGTCCCCGATGTTTGAAAGCTGCGCCGACCCGAAATCGCTCGAGGGGCTCCTGTGGTTCCTCTGCTATCTCACCAGCGGCAAACACCTGCTTTTCTACACCTCCATCGGGACGGTGCTTTTGCTGCTTGTCATCACCGCGCCGATCGCCTTGTCCTTCGGCTTTGCCGGGGCGATGGCCGCGCGCTCGCCGCTGCCACCGCTGCGCTGGCTTGGCAAGGCCTACAGTTCGATGGTGCGTGGTGTCCCCGACATCATCTTCTTTCTCTTCGTCCCCATCGCGATGGACCAGGGCTTCGAATATGTCCGCCACCGCCTGAAATGCCCGGATTGGAGTCAGCCGGTCTGGCAGGGCAACGATTTCGTCGTCTGCCCGGCGGCGAAACTGCCGCTCTCGACCAGCCCGCAATGGATTCACGAGAGCTACAGCTTCTTCCTCGCGGTCCTCGCCTTCTCCATCGTCTTCGGCGCCTTCGCGGCGAACGTCCTTTTTGGCGCGATGCGGGCCGTGCCGCGCGCCCAGATGGAAACCGCCGAGGCCTACGGCATGACGCACCGGCAGTCGTTCTGGCGCATCCTCGTGCCGCAGATGTGGGTCTATGCCCTGCCCGGGCTGTCGAACCTCTGGCTCATCCTCGTGAAGGCAAGCCCGCTTCTCTTCCTCCTCGGCGTGCGCGACATCGTCTACTGGGCGCGCGAGC
>JAGRDU010000174.1:0-3621 GCA_020446905.1 Paracoccaceae bacterium
CTGGGTCATCGAGGACGACTACGACGGCGAATTTCACTGGCGCGGGCAGGAGATCGCGGCCATGCAGGCCCAGGCGGCGGCGGGCGAGGCGCTTTACCTCGGCACCGCCGCCAAGGCACTGATGCCGGGACTGCGGCTTGGCTGGATGGTGCTGCCCGAGGGGCTGGTTGAGCCGATGCGGCAGGCGCAGCGCAACCTCGGGCTTGGCGCGAACATCCATGCGCAGGCGGCGCTCGCCGACCTCATGCGCGGGGGCGAGTATCGCGCGCATCTGCGGCGCATGGCGCGGGTGAACGGGGAACGCGGCGAGGCGCTTGTCGCCGCCCTGCGCGCCCGTCTCGGGGATGAGGTCACGGCCGAGCTGCCGGACGGCGGGCTGCAGCTTGCCCTGCTCTTCCCGGGCGCTGCCCGCGAGGCGGCGGCGCAGCGCGCGCTTCAGGCGGCCGGTTTCGCCCCGTCGCGGCTTTCGGGCTTTGGCCTCGCACACCGGCCGACCGGACTGGTCACCGGTTTCGCGGACGCGACGCCCGAACGGATCGCGCGCTTTGCAGACGTGCTTGCGGCGGCGCTGGCCGCGCCGCCGCAAGGGGCCCCGTGAGCCGGGATCGGATCAGCTGCGGTCTCCTTCGCCCGCATTCACACGCGTCACCGGCGTGCTCTGGTGGCCGACAAAGGCGGCGTCGTTGCGCATCGTGTCGGCGCCGTTCTCCGCCGCGAAGAAGGCACGGAGGCGGGCCGCCTCGGCTTCGGTCTCGGCCGCGGTGATGGCGACGAGCTGGGCCTGGGTGTAGGCACCGGCTTGGGCGCCCGCGGAGAGTTCGAGCTGCGAGGGCGCCGCGAAGGCCGGGGCGGCGATCAGGAGGGCGAGGGCGGAGAAAGCGATCTTGGGGGTCATTGGTCTTTCCTTTCAGGGTTCGGCGCGGTGCCGGTCGGTATGTCCGACAGCCGCCGGGGGAAGCGAGGAGCGGCAGGTCGTCCGTCGCTCATGACACCGAGATAGGTGTTGAAAGCTGATGGAAAACTGGCATTGTGCGCCGTGTCATGTTCACGTGCGCACAAAACTTCTCTGTGAGCATTCCGTGAGCCTGTGTGAAGTTTCGTGATGGATTTCAGAAGGTTGCGGGATGGAAAACTGGGATGAGGTGCGCACGGCCTATCAGGTCGCCCGGATTGGCACGGTATCGGGCGCGGCCGAGGTCCTCGGCGTGCATCACGCCACCGTTATCCGCCACATCGACGCACTTGAGTCGCGCCTCGGCGCGAAGCTGTTCCAGCGCCATCCGCGTGGCTACACCGCGACCGAGGCCGGGCAGGCGCTGCTTCAGGTCGCGCAGGTGACCGAGGATCAGTTCGCGCATCTGGCCGCGCGGATCTCGGGGACAACGACCGAAATCTCTGGCGAACTGGTCGTCACGTCGATCCCCGGTCTGTCGGAGCTTGTCACGCCGACGCTCGTCCGTCTGCAGGCCGAACATCCCGGCCTGCTGATCCGCTTCGTCAGCGAAGTGCGCCTGCTGCGGCTGGAATACGGCGAGGCGCATGTCGCGATCCGCGCCGGCAGCCGCCCGCAGGAACCCGACAACGTGGTCCAGCCGCTTTGCACCCGCCGCGTCGCGCTCTATGCCAGCCCGCGCTACGCGGCGGCGCACGGGCTACCGAAGGGCGACGAGGACCTTTCGGGCCACCGGTTCATCGGCCCGGTCGATCCCGAAAGCCGCGCCCCTTTCTACCGCTGGCTGGCGCAGCGCGTTCCGGCCGAGGCGGTGGTCTTCCGCACCAACGAGGCACGGGTTGCCGCCGATACCCTTGTCGCCGGCGCCGGACTTGGATTTCTGCCGGTCTTGCAGGCGCAGGGGACGGACGGGCTGATCGAGGTGCTGCCGCCGCGCCCGGACTGGGAGACGCCGCTCTGGCTTGTCACGCATGTCGACCTGCACCGCACGCCGCGCATCCAGCTTTTCGTGAAGGCGCTGAAGGACGACGCGCGCCTCCATGGCCTCGACTGAGGGCTCAGCCCTCTTCCGGCAACTCGGCCGCGAGGAACCGCTCGAAGGCGTCGAAGTCGAGGGGATCGAACTGCCCGAAGCCCTGGATCCAGATGGTGGCGGCGCGCATCGCGTCGGGTTCGAGCTTGCACCACTTCACGCGGCCGCGCTTTTCCTGGCTGATGAGCCGCGCCTCGGCAAGGATCGCGAGGTGCTTGGAAATCGCGGCAAGCGAGATGTCGAAGGGTTCGGCGACATCGGTCACGGCCATGTCGTCCTCAAGGAGCATCGTCAGGATCGCCCGCCGCGTCGGATCGGCAAGGGCGGCGAAGATGGCGTCGAGCGAGGGCGGGGCGGGTGTGAACATGCGCCTTTCCTGCGCTGCCCCCGGAAGATCGTCAACCGAAAGGTTGAATATGCCTGAGGGCGCTAACGGCGGTGCTTCGCCGGGCCGGGCGCCTCGACTCCAAGCGATCTTTGCGGGGATTATTGTTTGTTGTCAGTGTCTTGCAAGTCGTCGCGCCACCAAAGACTCGCATTGACTCACGCCCCCGTGACCACTAGCAATGCGGCAACTGACCGAGGGGGCCTTTCCATGTCCGGCGAGCCCGATCCCGAACGCCTGAGGGCGCTTGAGGAGAAGCTGGCGGAGGCGAGGAAGACCCGGGCTCCGAAGCCGCGCGGCGACGAGCATTTCTCGGCCGCCAGCCAGGGCTGGCGGATGGTGATCGAGCTGGTCGCGGGTCTCGGGATCGGCTTTGGCATCGGATACGGGCTCGACGCCGCCTTCGGCACGATCCCGATCTTTCTGGTGCTGTTTACATTGCTGGGCTTCGTGGCTGGGGTGAAGACGATGCTTCGCACCGCCAGGGAAATCCAGGACGAGAAGCAGGCGGGCTCGCCCGCCGGGAACGAAGGGGAATAGACGTGGCGACGGAAGCGCATGGCGAAGGTCTGACGTTCCATCCGATGGATCAGTTCAAGATCCATCCCTTGTTCGGCGACGGCCCGATCCACTGGTACACGCCGACGAACGCGACGCTCTGGATGGCGATCACGCTGCTGGCGATCACCGCGCTCTTCGTCCTCGGCACCCGCGGCCGCGCGATCATCCCGAGCCGCATCCAGTCGGTGGCCGAGCTTGGCTACGGCTTCGTGCACAAGATGGTCGAGGACGTGACCGGACGCGACGGGCTGAAGTTCTTCCCCTACATCTTCACGCTCTTCTGCTTCATCGTCTTCTCGAACTTCCTTGGCCTGATCCCCGGCGCGCTGACCACGACCAGCCACATCGCCGTCACCGCGATCATGGCGCTCGCGGTCTTCCTGACCGTCACCATCGTCGGCTTCGTCAAGAACGGGGCAGGGTTCCTGAGCCTCTTCTGGGTCTCCTCGGCGCCCCTGCCGCTGCGTCCGGTCCTCGCGCTGATCGAGATCATCTCGTATTTCGTGCGCCCGGTCAGCCACTCCATCCGACTTGCCGGCAACATGATGGCGGGCCACGCGGTCATCAAGGTCTTCGCCGCCTTTGCGCCCCTCGTCCTCATCTCGGGCATCGGCCTTGCCGTGACGCCGCTCTCGATCCTCGCGATCGTCGCGATGTACGCGCTCGAAATCCTCGTGGCCTTCATCCAGG
>JAGRDU010000174.1:3626-3909 GCA_020446905.1 Paracoccaceae bacterium
CACCATCCTGACCTGCGTCTACCTCAAGGATGCGCTGCATCCGCACCACTGACGCCGGCCTTTCACCGACACTGCAAATCCAACCGTAAGGAGATCAACATGGAAATCGCAGCTGCTGCCGCTCTTGGCAAATTCATCGGCGCCGGTCTTGCCTGCATCGGCATGGGCGGCTCGGCCATGGGGGTGGGCAACGTTGCCGGCAACTTCCTCGCCGGTGCGCTTCGCAACCCGTCGGCCGCTGCCGGCCAGACTGCCACGCTCTTCATCGGCATCGCGTTCGCCG
>JAGRDU010000174.1:3942-19931 GCA_020446905.1 Paracoccaceae bacterium
GCTGATGTTCGCCGTCTGATCCTCGACTGACCATCCTTACGGCCGGATGGGGGCAGACGCGCCCATCCGGGTTGTAATCCGGGTTTCGAGGGGGCCGAGATGGCAAACACCACTACAGAGGCTGCCGGGGCCGTCACCGAGGCCACGGGCCATGCCGCCGAGGCGGCCGGGCACGCGGCGGAGTCCGCCGGCATGCCGCAGCTCGACTTTTCCACCTTCCCGAACCAGATCTTCTGGCTTCTGGTGGCGCTGGTCCTGATCTATCTCATCCTGTCGAAGATCGCGCTTCCGCGCATCGGCGGGATCCTGGCCGACCGTCAGGGCAAGATCACCAACGACATCGCTGCGGCCGAAGAACTGAAGCTGAAGGCGGTCGAGGCCGAGAAGGCCTACAACCAGGCGCTGGTCGATGCGCGCGCCGAGGCGAACAAGATCGTCGCCGCCGCGCGGGCCGACATCCAGAAGGACCTCGACAAGGCGACCGCGAAGGCGGATGCCGAGATCGCCGCGAAGGCGGCCGAAAGCACCAAGCGGATCGACGAGATCCGGGCGGGCGCTGCCGGCAATGTCGTCGAGGTGGCGAAGGAGACGGCCGAGGCCATCGTCGCCGCGCTGGGCGGCAAGGCCGATGCGGCCTCCGTCGCGAGCGCCGTCGCCGCGAAGCTGAAAGGGTAGCGCCATGAACCGTATCGCATTGATCGCCGGTCTGGTCCTTGCCTCGCCCGCCCTCGCGGCGGAGGGGGAGCCCTTTTTCACGCTGCGCTCGACGGAATTCGTCGTCTCGATCGCGTTCCTGCTGTTCATCGGGCTCCTGTTCTACTTCAAGGTGCCGTCGCTGATCGGCGGGCTTCTGGACAAGCGGGCCGTCGGCATCAAGTCCGAGCTGGACGCGGCGCGGGCGCTGCATGACGAGGCGCGGTCGATCCTCGCCTCCTACGAGCGCAAGCAGAAGGAAGTGCAGGAGCAGGCCGACAAGATCGTCGAGACTGCCAAGCGCGAGGCGATGGCCGCCGCCGAACAGGCCAAGGCTGACCTCAAGGCCTCGATCAAGCGCCGGCTTGCCGCCGCCGAGGATCAGATCGCGTCGGCCGAAGCCTCGGCCATCCGCGAGGTGCGCGACCGCGCGGTGAGCGTCGCCGTCGCTGCGGCGGGCGATGTGATCGCCAAGCAGATGTCGGCAGCTGACAAGAATGGTCTGATCGACGCCGCGATCGGTGAAGTCGAGAAGCGCCTGCACTGAAGAGGGCGAACTGCAGATCGAAAGCCCGGCCCGCGCGGCCGGGCTTTTGCGTTGCGCGGGTCAGTCCCGCGCGTCCTCATGCTGCATCCTCAGCCGGGCGACTTCCTCATGCCGGTCGGCCTTGCGCGAGGCTTCGAGCGCGCGCCCGACGAAGTCGAGGTGGTCCTCGACCGCACGCCGCGCCGCCTCGGGATCGCGCGCCATCAGCGCATCGCGGATCGCGCGATGCTGGTCAAGCAGCGCATCGCGTGTCAGCCGCTGGCGGAAGATCATCTGGCGATTGTAGAAGACCCCCTGCTGCAGAAGGTCGAACATCGAGCGCAGCATGTGCAGCATGATGACGTTGTGGCTCGCCTCGATGATTGCCATGTGGAACTCGGCATCGAGCCGCGCCTCGTCGCCCGGATCGCGCTTGCGGTGCGCCGCCTCCATCTTGGCGAAGATCGCGTCCACGACCTGCAGGTCGGTGTCCGAGCCGAGCCGCGCGGCGCGGGCCGCGGCAAGCCCCTCGAGGTCGCGGCGGAACGACAGGTAATCCAGCACCGCCTCGTCATGGCGCGCGAGAAGGCGCACGAGCGAGGGCGAGAAGGCCGAGCCGAGCACCTCGGCGACGAAGATGCCGGCGCCGGCGCGCGTCGTCAGCAGCCCGGCCTCCTGCAGCTCGGCCACCGCCTCGCGCAGCGAGGGGCGCGACACGCCGAAGCGGTCCGCGAGCTCCCGCTCCGAGGGCAGGCGTTCGCCGGGGCGCAGGATGCCCTGCAGGATCAGCCGTTCGATCTGGCGGACGACGCTTTGCGACAGCTTCTCGGGTTCGACTTTCTGGAAGGGCATCCGACTCTCCGAAACTGGTCAGAATCTATGACCACCCCCGGGGCGCCGCAACGAAAAAGGCCGGGCACCCGGCCCGGCCCCGGCACTCGCTAAGGCGAACTTCAGCCCTGCGGGATGATGAGGATTTCCACCCGCCGGTTCTGTGCCCGGCCTTCCGGCGTCAGGTTCGACGCCACCGGCACGTCCTCGCCGCGCCCGTAAGCGACGACGCGCCCGCCCGAGACGCCCGCGCCACGCAGGACGGCGGCAACCGCCATCGCCCGGCGCTGCGAGAGGTCCTGGTTATAGGCCGCGGCGCCGGTGTTGTCGGTATGGCCGACCACCTCGACGCGCGTGTTGGGATAGCGGTTGAGGTTGTCGGCGAGGGCATAGAGGTCGTTCTGGATGCCCGGCTGAACGGTATCGCTGTCGGTCGCAAAGAGGATGCCCTCGGGCATCACGACGCGCAGCTGGTTGCCCTCGTTGATGATCCGCACGCGGCTGTCGTTGATCTCGGCCTGAAGCTCGGCCGCCTGCTTGTCGAGGTTGTTGCCGATGACCCCGCCGGCAAGACCGCCGATCGCGGCGCCGACCACGGCGCGGTCCAGCTTGTCCTTGCCGCCGTCGCCGGTGAGGACGCCCGCCAGCGCGCCGATGCCGGCGCCCGTCAGCGCGCCCTGCTTGGTGCGCTGGTTGGGGTCGGCCGAATACTGGTCGACCGGGGTACAGGCGGCCAGCAGGACGGCCGTGGCCGCGCCGCCGAGAAGGGTCTTGGTGATATGCATGAACGCTGCTCCGATTGTTGTTTGGCGTTTGCTCGGAGAATATCCGCTGTTAGGCAATAACGCCCGCCTGCTTTAAGGGTTCCGGCGGGTTTCCGCGTATCACTTTGACGCGAGCGTGCGCCTAGCCGGCGTCGGCGCGCGCAGCCTCCCACGCGAGCATCGCGCGTTTCACCGGGAGCCCCCAGTGATAGCCGCCAAGCGCGCCGTCCTTGCGGATCGCCCGGTGGCAGGGGATGAGCCAGGGCAGGGGGTTCTGCCCCACGGCGGTGCCGACGGCGCGGACAGCGCGCGGGTTGCCGATCTTGAGGGCAAGGTCGGAATAGGTCGCGACATGGCCGGGCGGAATCGCCAGCAGCGCCTGCCAGACCTGAAGCTGGAAGGGGGCGCCCATCGCATAGACCGGCACCGGATCGTTCGAGGCGCCGAAGGCGGCAAGGACCCAGGGCCGCAGCGCCATCGGGTCTTCGGTGAAGATGGCGTTCGGCCAGCGGCCGGTCATATCGGCCATCGCCGCCTCGGTGCCGAGCTCGCCCGCGAAGGCAATGCCGCAGAGGCCGCGCCCGGTGCCCATCGCCAGCGCCGGGCCGAACGGGCTGTCGAACCATCCCCAGCGGATCGTCACGCCCTCGGCCCCCTTCGCGTAGTCACCGGGGCTCATCGCCTCCCACCGCACGAAAAGGTCGTGGAGGCGTCCCGCGCCCGAGAGCCCGGCCTCATCCGCCGTCGCAAGAAGGCTGTGCCGCTCGGCCAGGAGACGTTTGGCGTGATCGAGTGTCAGGTACTGCTGATACCGCTTGGGGCTGACCCCGACCCAGCGGGTGAACACGCGCTGGAAATGCGCCGGGCTCATCTGGAGCGCCGCCGCGAGCTGGTCGAGCGTCAGGCCGGTTCCGCCGGCCGCGTCGATCTGGGCAAGGGCGCGGGCGATCACGCCGTAGTGGTAGCGGTCATCGATCTCGGCGTTCGCGGTCATGGCACCCTCCTGTTCAAACGAACCTAGGGTGCGACGCGCCCGGGGGCGACCCGGATTTTGCGCCTTCGCGGCGCTCGTCAGGCGGCAAGCCGCGCGCGCGCCGGTCCGGACCGACCAAGAAGCTGAACCTCCCAGCGTTTCAGGCAGAGCCGCGCGGGAACCTCGTGCCCCGTCCCGGCCAGTGCCCGCACGCGGCTGCGGATCGGAAGGGGAAGACCATCGACCACACGGCCCGCGGCAAAGAGGGACTCGGTCCAGACCCCGTTCGCCAGGATCAGCTCGTGGCGCGGCAGAAGGAGGTGATAGAAGCGCTGCGCGCCGGTGCCTCCAGAGCCGCGGCCGCTGCCGAGATGGCCCGCCGCCGCCAGCGCCTCATGCTCGCCGAAATGCAGCGCGACATCGGCCCCGGCGATCAGCATCCGGTGCGTCGCGGTGACGGTCAGCGGCCGGTTTGGCAGATCCCGTCCAAGGCTGCCGACCGCAAACTCGACCTGCCCGGGCATGTCGTCCTGCGGCAGGTCGCGAAGCGAGAACTGCCCGATCCACAGCACCGGCTGATAGCCGCTGTCGAGCGTCACTACCCGGTCGCCGACCTCCAGATGCTCGATCCGCACCTCGCCCCGCTTCGTCGCGATGTAGGTGCCCCGGGCGAAACATGGCGCCGACTGGATCTGGTCGTAGGTCAGCGCCGAGTTGTCGGTCTCGCTGACGTTGTAGGTTCCGACGAGGGAATAGTGAAATCCGGGTACCAGCGGGCTGGTCGAGAAATAGCCGAGGTTGTTGCCGCCGATCTCGATCCGGTCGATCTCGACGATTTGGCCATTCGGATCGCGAAGCGCGCTGTACTCCTCGTCGTAGACGCGGCCGGTGGCGATGACGGTGCCGTCCATCTGCGTGACCGTCGCGGTCTGGTTCGCGTCGCTGCCAAGCTCGTCCGCCTGGGAATCCCCGTTGAAGGTTCGGTCGTCGTCATTGATCGTGACGATGATCCGGTCGCGCGCCGGATCGAAGTCGGCGCGGAGCGTGAAGGTATGCGTCGTGGCGTTGTAGGTCAGCGCCGTAGACGAATATGCGTAGTATTGATAGGTCGCCATGAAGCCTCCGCCTTTGGGCCGGAGGATTGCGGCACGGGGCGAAAGCGTGGTTAACGGCGCGTGCCGAATTGCCTCGAATTGTATCAATCCGGGGTGCTTGCGCGGCGGGGCGGTTGCGGGCATATCCCGAAACCATGGCCAGATCGCTGCCCTATGCCACGATCCACGAGATCTTCCGCCGCTTCCGCGAGGCCGAGGCCGCGCCGAAGGGTGAGCTGGAGCACGTGAACGCGTTCACGCTGCTCGTCGCCGTCGCGCTGTCGGCGCAGGCGACAGATGCGGGCGTGAACAAGGCGACACGGGCGCTCTTCAAGATCGCCGACACGCCCCAGAAGATGCTGGAGCTGGGCGAGGAAGGCCTGATCGAGCACATCAAGACCATCGGCCTCTTTCGCCAGAAGGCGAAGAACGTGATGAAGCTGAGCCGCATCCTCGTTGACCAGTACGGCGGCGAGGTTCCGTCCTCCCGCGCGGCACTGCAGGAACTGCCGGGGGTCGGGCGCAAGACGGCGAATGTCGTCCTGAACATGTGGTTCCACTTCCCGGCGCAGGCGGTGGACACGCATATCTTTCGCGTCGGCAACCGCACCGGCATCGCGCCCGGCAGGGACGTGGTGCAGGTCGAGCGGGCGATCGAGGACAACGTGCCGGTGGAGTTCCAGCAGCACGCCCATCACTGGCTGATCCTGCACGGCCGCTATATCTGCGTCGCGCGCAAGCCCAAATGCGGGGCCTGCCTGATCCGCGACCTTTGCCCCTATGAGGAGAAGACCCTGTGACGAACCGCTATCAGGTTGTCGGCATCGGCAACGCCATCGTGGATGTGCTGACCCAGTGCAACGACGACTTCCTCGACTGGATGGGGATCGAGAAGGGGATCATGCAGCTTGTCGACCGCGAGCGGGGCGAGACGCTCTATGGCGCGATGAAGGACCGCACGCAGGCGCCGGGCGGGTCGGTCGGCAACACGCTGGCGGGGCTTGGGAACCTTGGCCTCAAGACCGCCTTCGTCGGAAGGGTCAAGGATGATGCGCTGGGGCGGTTCTACGCGAAGTCGCTGGAGCTTGAAGGCACCGATTTCCCCAACCCGCCTGTCGCGGCGGAACCCCTGCCGACCTCGCGTTCGATGATCTTCGTGACGCCGGACGGAGAGCGGTCGATGAACACCTACCTTGGCGCGGGCGCCGACTTTGGCCCGGCCGACCTCGATGCCGAGGTCGTCAAGCGGTCGGACTACCTCTTCCTCGAGGGCTATCTTTTCGACAAGGACCACGGCAAGGCGGCCTTCCACAAGGCGGCGGCGGCCTGTCACGAGGGCGGCGGCAAAGCCGGGATCGCGCTGTCCGATCCGTTCTGCGTCGACCGGCACCGGGACGACTTTCGCAGGCTGGTGAGGGACGAGATGGACTATGTCATCGGCAACCAGCACGAGTGGGAATCGCTCTACCAGACTTCGCTGGAAGAGGCGCTGGCGCAGGCTCATGCCGAATGCGGCACCGTCGTCTGCACCCGGTCCGGCGCCGACGTGATCCTTCTGCGCGGTCAGGAGCGGGCTGAAGTGCCGGTGCACCGGGTCGTGCCGGTCGATGCCACGGGCGCGGGCGACCAGTTCGCGGCGGGGTTCCTTTACGGCCTTGCGACCGGTCAGTCGCTGGCGACGGCGGGCCGCATGGGCTGCGTCGCGGCGGCCGAGGTCATCAGCCATTTCGGCGCGCGGCCCGAGGCGGACGTCAAGGCGCTGTTCCGCGCCCAAGGCCTGATCTGACGCTCAGCTTGCCACAAGCGCGGAGCGCGCGATCGGGGCAGGGCGGGGCGCCGCGATCCTGACACTGGCCCGCCGCGCCGCAAGCGCGTCGAGCGTCCGCCCGGCCGCCATCGCCCGCAGCTCCTGGCCCGCGGCGGCGAAACCGTCCGGGACGATGATCGCGGTCAGCGCGCTGCCGGACGCGACACTCCATCGGAGTTGCCGCAGACGCGCGGCGAGCCGCGCTACGCGCCACGTCCCGGGTGCGTCGGGCAGGACAAGACCGACCGGAGCGTCAGGCGAGAGCCCCGCCAGGGCAAGGAGGGCGAGGGGCGCGAGGGACGTGGCGGCCCCCGGGCCAAGGGGCAGGGCGCAGATGAAGCCGCCAAGTCCGGCATGCGTATCGGCGATCCAGCGCGCGATCGGGATGGCACGTTCGGGCGCAAGCGCATCGTCGGCGATCCAGCTGATTCCGCCGAGATCTTCCGAAAGCCGGGCGAGCGCCGCCCCGTCCCGCCCGACCGCGACCGGCCGTGCACCGCGCGCCACGAGCGCCCGGGCAAGGTCGGGGCCGAGGCCCTCGGTCGCCGATGTCATCAGGATGCTGCGGTCAAACCACGGGTTGCTTGTCGCGCCGAACATGGGAACCTCTTGCCGTCATGGAAATACCGACGATAATGTGAGCAAGGTTTCACATTATCCACTCGCATCCCATGACCGGCGCCAGCGACCGCGAAAAGCCAAGAAAAGCGCCGGTGCAGGCGCGCAGCCGCGCGACCTACGAGGCGATCCTCGAGGCCGCCGCTCGGATTCTCGAGGCCGAGGGGCTTGCCGGGGTGACGACGAATCGCGTGGCCGAGCGGGCGGGGGTCTCCATCGGCTCGCTCTACCAGTATTTCCCGGCGCGCGAGGCGATCCTCGCCGAACTGGTCAAGCGGATGCGGCTGGAGATGTCGGCCCGGCTGATCGCGGTCAGCGAGGGCGCGCGGCACCTGCCGCTGGAAGAGGCGATTCCGCAGATGATGGCGGCGGCGATCGCGCGATACGAGGCAGAGCCGCGCCTGACCGCCGCGCTGGAAGAGGCCGAGGCACGGCTGCCCCGCGACGCGGAGGTCCTGACCGAACGCCGCCGCGCCCGCGACGCGATGATCGCCTGCCTGACCGCGCGCGGCGTCGCGGCGCCGAAGGAGGCGGCGGACGACCTGATCGCGATGACGCGCGGCATGGTGCGAGGGGCGCAGGCTGCGCGGGGGGCGGTCGACTATGCGCGGCTCCGCGCCCGGATCGCCCGCGCGGCGCTCGGCTATCTTACCTATCCGCACCCGGACTAGCGCTTTCGGCCTCGATCGCCCCTCCGCGCGACAACACCCGCGCGAGAGCGGCACAGGCCAGCGCCCAGGCGCCGCCCGCAGCCCAGCCGGCGAGGACATCGGTCGGCCAGTGGACGCCAAGATAGACCCGGCTGACCCCGACCGCGAGCGTGACGAGCAGGGCGAGGGCGACGACATAGATCTTGACCCCGCGCTCCGGAAAGCCGCGCGCCACCAGCACGGCGAGCGTGAGATAGACGACGGCGGCCATCAGCGAATGCCCCGAGGGGAAGGACGCGGTGTAGACATGGGAGCCGTGCGGCACGAGGTCGGGTCGCGGTCGGTCGAAGAGCACCTTCGCGGTGCTGCTGAGAAGGATGCCGCTGCCCACCGCACCGAGAAGGTAGAGCGCGGTGCCGCGCCGCCGTTGCAGGACGAGAAGACCTGCCGCTGCCAGCGTCAGAAACGTCAGGACCCCGGTGCCGCCAAGGGCAGTAAGATCGCGGGCCATCTCCTCGACCCAGGGCGGGCCGAGCGGATCGGCCGGATCGCCGGGCGCGCGCAGGGCCAACAGCACGGCCTCGTCAAAGCCATGCGTCTCGCCCTCGATCACCTCGTCGGCGATGGCAACGAAGGCAAGGACCGCCGCCGCCGCGATGGCAAGCAGCGCTGCCAGCCCAAGTTCGACATGGGCGGAGAGCCAGCGGAGAAGATCTTGGAATGGCCGGGACATCCTGCCGTTCAATGCCATGAAATCCCCGGCGGTTCCAAGTCCCTGACGCCTAGCGGGCGCCGCGGAGTTCCTTGCGGATGACGAGCTTCAGCCCCGACCATACCGCATCCACCGCGCAGACCTTCACGTCGACAAGGCCGAGCGGCAGGCAGAGGTCGCGTATCGTGTCTTCGGTGACGTCCGAGGGCAGTTTCGACGCCTTCTTGGGCCAGGAGACCCAGATCATCCCGTCCGGCGCGATGGCCGTTATCGCGGGCGGCAGCCAGCCGGCAAGCGCCTCGCGAGAGGCGGTGAAGATATGGACCACATCCGCCTGCGCGGCGAGGGTCGACGCGATGGCAATGGCGGGGGCGCCCGGTCCAAGCAGCGCCCGGTACGCCCCGGCGCCGACCGCCCCCAGAAGCACGACGCGATGCCCGTCCCTCAGCCCCAGCTTGCGGGGCAGCGGCGTGCCGGAATAGCCAGCCATGCTAGCGGCCCAGCTTTGCGTGCACCTCGTCGAGGTCGATCTCTCCGATGGGCATCTTGTTGCCGGGATTGTCGAAATCGTATTTGAAAAGCTCGAAGTCGCGCTTGTAGATCTCGTAGACCAGATGCTTGGAGAGGTCGTCGAAATAGGCCTCGACCGGATGCGCCCGCTTGGGCCCGTGCCCTTCGCTTTCGTTGAATTTCGGGATCGCCTTGAGGTCGATCGGATGCGGCGTCTCGATATGATCCAGCACGCCCTGCATCCCCTCGTCGAAACGCTCGGTGAAGAAGATCTGGTCGTAGCGTCCGCCGTTGGCGATATAGGTCGCAATATGGCCCGACATGGCCGACCAGTGGATGTCCGGCTCCATCGGCCGCTTCCAGCGGATCGTGTCGCGCGCGAAGAGCAGGAAGCGCCGGAACGAGGCGATCTGGTCGAAGGCGAACCCGTCCTCGGGGGAGCCGACCTCGATCCCGTATTTCTGGATCAGCATCGGCACCAGCTTGCCGCGATAGCGCTTGCCGTTCCGCTGGATGCCGCAGATCTTGTCGAAGAAGGACGACAGGATGCGGGTGTAGGGGTTGCGCACGCAGGTGAAGGCATAGCTTTTGTGCGCCTTCACATTCGCCTCGATCAGCGGCTGGCTGTGCTCCTGCGCCCACTTGTGAAGCCCTTCGGAGGAATCGTGGATGTCCCCGTCGTAAAAGCGGCCGTGGTCGGAATAGAACATGATCTGCCCGATGGTCGAGCAGGCGCATTTCGGCACGACGCGGTAAACCACGCTTTCGCTTTCGGTCATCCAGGTCCCGGGGAACCCCATGGCCCAATTCCTTTCGCACGCCGCCCCGCAAGGCGTTGAATTCTACAACCCCTAAAATTTGTCCTTTCGACGGCAGATAGTTGGAAATCGCTCAACAATCCAGCGTGCCTGTATTAACAGCTTCCGTCATGGCAAAGATCGCCTTCATTTTGCTGGCGCACAAGGACCCCGAGGGGATCATCGCCCAGGCCGAGCGCCTGACGGCGGCCGGAGATCGCATGGCGATTCACTTCGACGGGCGTGCGGCAACGGCGGACTATGCGCGGCTGCGCACGGCGCTGGACGGCAATCCGAACGTTGTCTTCACCCGGCGCAGGGTGAAATGCGGCTGGGGCGAATGGAGCCTTGTCGAGGGCACGCTCGAGGCCGTGCGCGCGGCCGAGGCGGCCTTTCCGGACGCCACGCATTTCTACCTCATGTCGGGCGACTGCATGACGATCAAGTCGGCCGAATACGTGCACCGCTTCCTTGACGCCGAGGACTGCGACTATATCGAGAGCTTCGACTTCTTCACCTCGAACTGGATCAAGACCGGGATGAAGGGCGACCGGCTCCACTACCGGCACCTTTTCAACGAACGCAAGCACAAGCGGCTTTTTTACGCCGCCTACGAGCTTCAGAAGCGCTATGGCCTCAGGCGCGAGATCCCGGCGGATATCCAGGTGATGATCGGCTCGCAGTGGTGGTGCCTCAGACGCCGCACGGTGGAATGGGTGCTGGAGTTCTGCGCGCGCCGGCGCGACGTGATGCGGTTCTTCAAGACGACCTGGATCCCGGACGAGACCTTCTTTCAGACCGTCGTGCGCCATGTCGTGCCCGAGGCCGAGATCCGCACCCGGACGCTGACCTTCCTGATGTTCTCGGACTACGGGATGCCTGTGACCTTCTACAACGACCACTACGACCTGCTTCTCGCGCAGGACTACCTCTTCGCGCGCAAGATCAGCCCCGAGGCGCGCGAGCTGAAGCAGCGGCTGGGCGAGCTCTATGCCGCCGAGGGCGTCCGCTTCGACATCTCGAACGAGGGGCGGCGGCTCTACGAGTATCTCACCGGGCGCGGCCGCGAGGGGCGTCGGTTCGCGACGCGCATCTGGGAACGCGAAAGCGCGATCGGCGCGGGGCGCGAGCTGCTCGTCATCGCCTGCAAGAAATGGCACGTCGCCAAGCGTCTTGTCGCAGGGATCACGGCGCGGGGCACACTGCCCGCGCATGAATACATCTTCAACGAGGAGGCGGCGCCGCTGCCCGACCTTGGCGGGATCGAGCGGCAGCTTGGCAAGCGCACGCGCCATCGCCGGGCGCTCCTGAGGGTGCTCTTTGACCACCACGGGACCGAGCGGCTGGCGATCTGCCTCGATCCCGCGCAGATCGGCCTTCTGGACGAGATCGCCGAGGCGGGCGCGCGCATCAGCCTGCTCGAGATCGACTGCCAGTTCAGCGACGACTATCTCGCGGGTCACGCCCGCCGGACCGGTCTTGCGGGCGAGCGCACCCCCCAGGCCGCGATGGCCGCGCTTCTGCCCACGATTCGCGAGGATCTGAGGCATGAGAGCGCGGCGATCAGGACCCTGCCGGGTGCCCGCGTCTTTTGCCTGCGCGAAGCCGCCACGCCCGCGGAAAATGCCGTGCCTTTGGCCGCGTTTCTCGCTATCCCTGAGGCCGAGGCGCGCGAGATCGCCGCGCTGCCGCATCTGTTCGCCGACTGAGGGCCGCCATGGGCTATGCTTACGACACCACGAACATCTTCGCCCGCATCCTGCGCGGCGAGATCCCCAACAAGACCGTGCTGGAAACCGAGCATACGCTGGCCTTCCACGATATCGCGCCGCAGGCGCCGGTGCATGTTCTGGTGATCCCGAAGGGGCCTTACGTGAATTTCGACCATTTCGCGAACGAGGCCTCTGCCGAGGAGATCGCCGACTTTACCCGCACCGCGGGGCAGATCTGCCGCGCGATGAACATCGCGCCCGGCGACGGGGACGCGGGCTATCGCACGATCTCGAACGCCGGCGATCATGGCGTGCAGGAGGTGCCGCATTATCACCTTCACATCCTCGGCGGCCGGGTGCTTGGCCGGATGCTGAAACGCGCCGACTGACCCCGCTTGCCCGCCCCCAACCAATGCGTATCATGCGCGAAATTCTCTGACGGAGTGCCCGAAATGACGATCCCCGCCCCCGAGACCGAGGTTGTGACCACCTGGAAAGTGGCCTGCGACGGCGGCGAGGGCGCCCTCGGTCATCCGCGCGTCTGGCTGACGATCCCGCAGGACGAGGGCTTCGTCGAATGCGGCTATTGCGACAAGAAGTTCGTGATCGACCGCGCGCACGCCCACGACGATCACTAGAAACCGGGCGGCTTCCACCGGCGCACGGGGGACGTAGAGACTCCGGAGACGCCGTGCTAGAATGCGAGGAACGTCGCGTTCGCAGGAGGCCTCCCCATGCCCAAGCGTATCGTCCAGACCCCGCACGCTCCGGCGCCGCTGGCCGGCTACAGTCAGGGGGTCGTGTCGCGGGGGCTCGTCTTCGTCTCGGGTCAGGGGCCTTTCGACGCGCTGACCGGCGAGGTTGTCGGCACGACGATCCAGGAACAGACGGGGCAATGCCTACGCAATATCGCGGCGATCCTCTCGGCGGCCGGCTCGGGCCTTTCGCAGGCGGTGAGCGCCACGGTCATCCTCGCCGAGGAAGGCGACTTTGCCGGGATGAACGAGGAATGGCTGCGCTGGTTCCCGATAGAGCCGCCGGCACGTCAGGGCGCGCGTCTGCCGGTACGGCCGAAGGGAATGAAGATTTCCATTGCAATGATCGCCGAGGTCTGACCGGGCGGCGACAGGCTGCCCTGCCGGTGTCAACCTTTCTTCGCGGCTTCCTTGAGGCGCTTCAGCAGCTCCGCCTTCGGGGCAGGCTTGCCGCCGAACGGGTTCTTGTCGCTGCCCTTTGCATTGTGTTCAGCGTGGCGCGGCGCGTTCTTGCCCGTCTTCGCGTTGCCCGACTTGCCATAGTCCATTGCCGATGCCCCTCGTTCTGACTGCGCCGGTCTCTAGCGCATGTCCGCGTCAGCGTGAAGCGCTGCCTGTTTCTCGCTGGGCTTGCGGCGCGCGTTCCAGACGACCAGCCCGACCACGGCCGCGGCAATGAAGGCGGCCGGCGTATAGACGAAGGCGACGGCCATCATGTAGGCGCCTTCGCGCTGGCTGATCGCGATGACCTCGGGCAGGGCGATGCCGATGCCGAAAGCAACGATGGCGGCGGCAAATGCCATCCCGAGACACCATGCGAGCGCGCGCAGCATTTCCGCCCCCCTCTCCTTGCGAGGAGACTAGCAAGGGCGGCAGGACGCGGGAAGGGTGGCGAAGGCGCAGCGATCATGCGAAGACGGTCGGGCGAACGGCGAGGGGAGGGGCGACATGACTTTCGGCAAGGGCAGCCATCTGCACCTGATCGACGGATCGGCCTTCATCTTCCGCGCCTATCACGCGCTGCCGCCGCTCACCCGCAAGTCCGACGGGTTGCCCATCGGCGCCGTCGCTGGGTTCTGCAACATGCTCTGGGGGCAGCTCACCGCCAACAAGGGCAAGAACGGGCCAACCCATATCGCCTGCGTCTTCGACTATTCCTCGAAGACCTTCCGCGACCAGATCTACGACAAGTACAAGGCCAACCGTCCCGAACCGCCCGAGGACCTGCGCCCCCAGTTCCCCCTGACGCGCGAGGCGACCAGGGCCTTCAACGTCGCCTGTCTTGAGCTTCAGAACTACGAGGCCGACGACATCATCGCGACGCTCGCCCGGCAGGCGGTCGAGGCGGGGGGCGACGTCACGATTATCTCGTCCGACAAGGACCTGATGCAGCTAGTGGGTGGCGGCGTCGTCATGTTCGATGCGATGAAGAACAAGTCCATCGGCGTCGAGGAGGTCGTGGAAAAGTTCGGCGTCGGGCCGGACCGCGTCGTGGACGTTCAGGCGCTGGCCGGGGATTCGGTCGACAACGTGCCGGGCGCGCCGGGGATCGGCCTCAAGACGGCGGCGCTTCTCATCAACGAATACGGGGACCTTGAGACGCTTCTGGCGCGTGCCGAGGAGATCAAGCAGCCGAAGCGGCGCGAGGCGCTGACCGAGAACGCGGAGTTGATCCGCGTCTCCAAACGCCTTGTGACACTCGACCGAGAAACCCCGGTGCCCTGGACGCTGGACGCGCTGGAGGTGAAAGCGCCGGAAGCCGGGCCGCTGATGGACTTTCTCAGTCAGATGGAGTTCCGCACCCTGACCAAGCGGGTGGCGGAGGCGCTGAAGGTCGAGGCGCCGGCGATCGAGGTGAACAGCCTGACCCCGGCGCATGCCGAGGCGGGGGCCGGGGTCGCGCCCATGCCGGAGCAGCCGCCCTTCGACCCCGCCGTCTATGAATGCGTTCGGGACCGCGCCGCGCTGGACCGCTGGATTGCCGTGACCCGTGAACGCGGCTACGTCGCCGTCGATACCGAAACGACGAGCCTTGACGAGATGAAGGCCGAGCTGGTCGGGATCTCGCTGTCGGTCGTGCCGGGTCAGGCCTGCTATATCCCGGTCGGGCACCGGCAGGGGGGCGGCGACCTCTTCGGCTCGGACGCGCTCACCGAGGGGCAGATGCCGCTCGAAGAGGTGCTCGCCGCGCTGAAGCCGGTCCTGGAGGACGACGCGATCCTCAAGATCGGCCAGAACATGAAATATGACTGGAAGATCTTCGCGCGGCATGGCGTCCGCGTGGCGCCCGTCGACGACACGATGCTGATGTCCTACGCGATGTATTCGGGCCTGCACAATCACGGCATGGACGGGCTATCGGAACGCTACCTCGGCCACGCCCCGATCGAGATCAAGTCGCTCCTCGGGACCGGCAAGAGCCAGATCACCTTCGACCGGGTCGCGATCGACGACGCGGTGAAATATGCCGCCGAGGATGCAGACATCACGCTGCGGCTCTGGAGTGCGTTCAAGCCGAACCTGCACCGGGCCAAGGTGACGACCGTCTACGAGACGCTGGAACGGCCGCTCGTGCCGGTGCTGGCGGAGATGGAGATGGCGGGGGTGCTGGTCGACGGGCAGGTCCTCAGCCGCATGTCGAACACCTTCGCGCAAAAAATGGCGGGGCTTGAGGCCGAGATCCAGGAGATCGCCGGGGAGCCCTTCAATGTGGGCAGCCCGAAGCAACTTGGCGAGGTCCTCTTCGACCGGATGGGAGTCGAGGGCGGTCAGAAGGGCAAGACCGGCGCCTATGCGACCGGCGCGGACGTGCTGGAGGATATCACGACACTGGAGGACGTGAACCCGAAGGCGGCGCGGCTGGCGGCGACGGTGCTGGACTGGCGGCAGATCTCGAAGCTGAAGTCGACCTATACCGATGCGCTTCAGCAGGCGATCAACCCCGAGACGGGAAGGGTGCACACCTCCTACTCCATCGCCGGGGCGAACACCGGGCGGCTCGCCTCGACCGACCCGAACCTTCAGAACATCCCGGTGCGGACCGAAGAGGGGCGGCGCATCCGCGAGGCCTTCGTGGCCGGGCCGGGGATGCGGCTGGTGTCGCTCGACTACAGCCAGATCGAGCNNTCGAGCTGCGCATCCTCGCCCATGTGGCCGATATCCCCGAGCTGAAGGAGGCCTTCCGCGAGGGGATCGACATTCACGCGCTGACCGCGTCCGAGATGTTCAACGTGCCGCTGGACGAGATGACCTCGGAAATCCGGCGGCGGGCGAAGGCGATCAACTTCGGGGTGATCTACGGCATTTCCGGCTTCGGCCTCGCGCGGAACCTGCGCATCCCCCGCGCCGAGGCACAGGGCTTCATCGACCGCTATTTCGAGCGGTTCCCGGGCATCAAGACCTACATGGACGCGACCGTGGGCTTCGCCAAGGAGCACGGCTTCGTCCAGACTCTCTTCGGCCGCAAGATCCACACGCCCGAGATCAACGCCAAGGGGCCGACTGCGGGCTTTGCCAAACGCGCGGCGATCAACGCGCCGATCCAGGG
>JAGRDU010000175.1 GCA_020446905.1 Paracoccaceae bacterium
TGCGCGAGGTGCGCACGATCTGCCACTGCGGCAAGAAGGCGACGATGGTCGTGCGCCGCGGACCGGACGGGCGCGCGCTCCGCGACGGGGCGCAGGTGCAGATCGGCGGCAACGAGACCTATGTCTCGCTTTGCCGGCGGCACTGGCGGGAAGAGATCGGCGACCGCCCTGCCGCCGGCGAGGTCTGATCCGGTCGAGGCGCCTTGCGGCGCCATGCGATCTCTCGCGCCTCCGCCCGCAGGCGGAGGCGCTCGGGTGCCTCCGGCGGGAGTATTTTCGGACAGAAAGGAAAGCCTGGGGTTCTGTTAACCATTTGCCCTGAACCTGGGCCCGCGGAACAGGCTGGAGAGCCGATGGCCGCGACAGGAAGGGACAGCCCGCCGGAACACCCGTGCGGGTTGTTCTTCTTTCTGTCTGGTCCGCTTTCTGTCCGGAAATACTCCCCAGGGGGTCCGGGGGACGGGACGTCCCCCGGCGGGTCGGGTGAGGTCAAGCCGAACCCGAAATCAGTAGAGGCGTCCGCCCTCCGGCACCCCGTGGCCGGGTCCGATCAGCACCACCTCGCCCTCCTCGTCCGGCACGCCGAGCACGAGGACCTCGGACATGGCCTTGCCGATCTGGCGCGGCGGGAAGTTCACCACCGCCAGCACCTGGCGCCCGACTAGGTCCTCCGGCCGGTAGTGCCGCGTGATCTGGGCGGAGGATTTCTTCTCGCCGATCTGCGGGCCGAAATCGACCCAGAGCCTGATCGCGGGCTTGCGCGCCTCGGGGAAAGGCTCGGCGCGCGTGATGCGACCGACGCGGATGTCGACCTTGAGGAAGTCGTCGTAGGTGATCGTCATGTCCCCAGTTCCCTGCCACGCTCCGCCGCCGCGTGCACCGCGTCCCGCATCAGCGCGGGAAAGCCGCGCGCCTCGTCCATGAGAACGGCAAGCGCCGCCGCGGTCGTGCCGCCGGGTGAGGTGACGTTGACACGCAGCTGGCCCGGCCCCTCGTCCGAGGCCTCGGCCAGCGCGCCGGCGCCCGCCACCGTCGCGCGGGCGAGCTGCAGCGCGAGTGCGGGCGGCAGCCCCTCGGCCTCTCCGGCGGCGGCAAGCGTCTCGATCAGGTGGAAGACATAGGCCGGGCCCGAGCCCGAGACCGCCGTCACCGCGTCCATCTGGTGCTCCCCCTCGAGCCGCACCACCTGTCCGACCGCCGAAAGCAGTGCCTCGGCCAGCGCCAGATGCGCCGGGGTGGCCTCGGCGTTGCCACAGATCGCGGTGATGCCACGGCCAATCGCGGCGGGTGTGTTGGGCATCGCCCGGACAATAGGCGTTCCCGCGCCGAGAACCGCCTCGTAGGTCGCGATCCGTGTGCCGGCCGCGACGGTCGCAACCAGCGTCCCGCCCCCGCCGAGGCCCGCAAGGGCCGGCAGCGCCTCGGCCATCATCTGCGGTTTGACGGCGATGAGGACGATGGCAGGGCGTTCGGGCAGCCCGTCGTTCAGATGAACGCCCTGGGCCTTCAGCCAGTCCGACGGATGGGGGTCCTGTACCCAGACGCTGGCCGGTGCGAGCCCGCCCTTCAGCCAGCCCGCGAGCATCGCCGATCCCATCTTGCCGCAGCCGAGAAGCAGGAGCCCCCGCGCGCGCACATCGCCCATGTCCATGAGAGCCTCCAGTTACCGAAGGCGGAGATTACCGATCCCGACGGCCGGGGGGAACCCCCCCGGGGGCACTCAGGCGCGTCCGTAAGCCCGTGTCATCGCGACATCCATCGCGCGCTCGGGGGTCTCGTCGCCCCAGACCGTCAGCTGGAAGGCCGGATAGAAGCGCTCGGCCGCCGTGACCGCCTCGGTAATGAGCCGGTCGATCTGTTCGGGACCCGCGATCTGCCCCCCGGCGAGGCACAGACCGTAGCGCCAGACCATCAGCCGCTGCTCGGCCCAGAAGCTGAAGGCGCCGGACCAGACCATGTCGTTGCTGCGGTTCAGAGCCTCGTAAAGGGCCGGGATCCGATCTTCCGGCGGGTCCATCTCGAAGGTGCAGATGAGGCGGAGGGTCTCGTCATAGCCCGACCAGGCGAGCGTGATCGAATAGGTCCGCCATTGACCCTCGACCGCCATGGCGATCTGGTCGTCGGTCACACGGTCGAAGTCCCAGTCGTGATGCTCGGCGAGCGTCTCCACGATGTCGATCGGATGCAGGTCCTCGGCGTCGAGGAAGGTATCGGTGACTGCCATGCCCGGCCTCTGCCATCTTGGCCCCTGCCAGGTCTATGCCTACAAGGGCTGGGTGAGTTCGCAAGGATCGGCGTTTGCCCGCCGCCGTCCTACCTCATATGGTGTCGGGAGCGGGGCTGGCTGTAAAGCGGAATCTCGCGCCGTGGCAGGGGCCGGCGCGAAATCGCTGTGGACAGAAAATCGGGGGCTGTGGACGGGACGGGTTCAGTCGGACTTCTTCGACTTGCCCTTGCCGGCCTCTTCCAGCGCGGCGATCCGGGCCTTCAGCGCCTCGTTCTCCTCGCGCGCCTTCTGCGCCATGGCGCGGACCGCGTCGAACTCTTCCCGCGTGACGAAATCGCGGTCGGCCAGCCAGCGGTCCATCCAGGACTTCATCGCCGTCTCTGCCTCGGTCCGCGCGCCCTGCGCAACGCCCATGGCGCTGGTCATCAGTTTCGACATGTCGTCGAACAGCTTGTTCGGTCCGGTCATCGGGCGCTCCGTCACGGGGGAAATCACTGTCCGGAGTATATGCGCAGCCGCGGGGCAAAGCTCAAGGTTGACTTCGCCGCGCCCGCGCGCTCTGAGAGGCCGAGGAGTTCGCATGCTGGCCGCCATCCCCTTCCCCGACATTTCCAACGAGATCTTCGCGATCGAGATTTTCGGCCGCCACCTTGCGCTCAGATGGTATGCGCTGGCCTATCTGGCCGGTCTTGTCGCCGGGTTTCTCGTCATACGTGCGCTGATGCGGCGGCCGGCGCTCTGGCCCGAAAACCGCGCGCCCATGGCCGCCGAGCGGACAGAGGATCTTCTTTCCGCGATCATTCTCGGCGTGATCATCGGCGGGCGGCTGGGCTTCGTGCTCTTCTACCAGCCCGCGCAATACCTCTCGCATCCCCTTGATATCCTGAAGGTCTGGGAAGGCGGCATGTCCTTCCATGGCGGCTTTCTCGGTGTCGTTGCGGCCGGGCTCTGGTTCGCGCGGCGGCATGGCGTCCCGGCCTTGCAGCTCTCGGACGCGATGGCCCTCGTCGCGCCGATCGGGCTTTTCTTCGGACGGCTCGCCAATTTCGTGAACGCCGAGCTCTGGGGGCGACCGACGGAGCTGCCCTGGGGCGTGATCTTCCCGGGAGAGGCGGCACAGGACTGCGCCGGCCGCCTTTCCGGCAGCTGCGCGCGTCACCCGAGCCAGCTTTACGAGGCGGGGCTCGAAGGGCTTCTGCTTGGTCTGCTGCTTCTCCTTCTGGTCCGCGCCGGCGCGCTGAAACGGCCGGGGCGGATCACCGGGGTCTTCCTTCTCGGCTACGGGCTCGCGCGGTTCGCCGTCGAGTTCGTGCGGCAGGCGGATGCGCAGTTCATCTCCCAGGACAATCCCATGGGGCATGTGATCCAGATCGGAAGCGCCGGCCTTTCGATGGGGCAGCTCCTCTCGCTGCCGATGATCGCCGCGGGCCTCTGGTTTTTCGCGCGGGCGCGGGCGTGACACCGCTTGGCGACATCCTTGCGCGGCGGATCGCGGCGGACGGGCCGATGCGGCTGTCGGACTACATGGCGGAGTGTCTGCTGCATCCGGTCCACGGCTACTACGCCACGCGCGACCCCTTCGGCGCGGCCGGGGATTTCACCACGGCGCCCGAGATCAGCCAGATGTTCGGCGAGATGCTGGGCCTCTGCCTTGCGCAGTCATGGCTCGACCAGGGCCGGCCCGCCCGCTTCGCGCTGGCCGAGATCGGGCCGGGGCGCGGCACGCTGATGGCCGACATGCTGCGGGCGATGCGCGCGGTTCCCGGCATGGTCGCGGCGGCCGAGGTTCACCTTGTCGAGGCCTCGCCCGCCCTGCGCGCCCGGCAGGCGGAAACGCTCTCGGCCCATGCGCCTCGCTGGCACGACCATATCGGCACGCTGCCAGACCTGCCGCTTTTCCTTGTCGCGAACGAATTCTTCGACGCGCTGCCGATCCGGCAGTTCGAGAGGCGGGGCACCGGCTGGACCGAACGGCAGGTGGGGCTGCGGGACGGGCGCCTTGTGCCGGGCCTTGGGCCGGTGACGCCCTACCCCGCCCTTGCGGCGCGCCTGGGCGATACCGCCGAGGGCGGGATCATCGAGACCTGCCCTTCCCTGCCAGGCATCGCGGGCGAGATCGGCGCCCGCATCGCCGCACGGGGCGGCGCGGCCCTGGTGATCGACTACGGCGGCTGGCATTCGCGGGGCGACACGTTCCAGGCGCTGAAGGGCCACGCCGCGGCCGATCCCCTTGCCGAACCGGGCGAGGCCGACCTGACCGCTCATGTCGATTTCGAGGCGCTCGCCCTTGCGTTCAACGCGGCGGGCGCGCGGGCCACCGCGATGGTGCCACAGGGCGTTTTCCTCGAACGGCTCGGCATCACCGCCCGCGCCGGCGCCCTCGCCCGCCCGCTCGCCGGCGCCGCGCTGACCTCGCACGTCGCCGCGCATCGGCGCTTGACCCACCCCGATGAAATGGGACAGTTGTTCAAGGTGATCGGATGCCACGCGAACGGGCATCCCGCGCCGCCCGGACTGGACGCTGCCCATGACGCTTGAAATCGTCACGCACGAGGCCCTTGCCCCCTTCACGCATGGCTTCTTCACCCGGCGGGGCGGTGCCTCGTCGGGGATCTTCGCGGGGTTGAACTGCGGGCCGGGATCGTCGGACCAGAAAGAGGTCGTGGCGATCAACCGCGACCGGGCCGCCCGCGCGCTCGGCGTCGAGCCCGAGGCGATGGTCGGGGTGCACCAGATTCATTCCGCCGATGTCGTGACGGTCACGGCGCCGCACCAGGCGCCGCTGCGGGCAGATGCGCTCGTGACCGCGGTGCCGGGGCTGGCGCTGACGATCCTCACCGCCGACTGCCAGCCGGTTCTCTTCGCCGATGCCGAGGCGGGCGTCGTCGGCGCCGCCCATGCCGGCTGGCGCGGCGCGCTTGGCGGCGTGCTCGAGGCGACGGTCTCGGCGATGGAGGCGCTTGGCGCCGACCGCGGCCGGATCGCCGCGATCATCGGCCCGACGATCAGCCAGCGCGCCT
>JAGRDU010000021.1 GCA_020446905.1 Paracoccaceae bacterium
GCCTTGTCGATCTCGTCGATCAGAAGGACGACCTTGCCCTCGGCCTCGAACGCCTGCCAGAGCTTGCCCTTGCGGATATAGTTGGCAACATCGTGGACGCGCTCGTCGCCAAGCTGGCTGTCGCGCAGGCGGCTGACCGCGTCGTATTCGTAAAGCCCCTGCTGCGCCTTGGTGGTGGACTTCACATGCCATTCGACGATCGGCAGGCCAAGTGCGCTGGCCACCTGACGGGCAAGCTCGGTTTTGCCGGTTCCTGGCTCTCCCTTGACCAATAGCGGGCGTTCCAGGGTGACTGATGCGTTGACGGCAACAGTCAAGTCGCTCGTCGCGACGTATTGATCGGTTCCGCTGAATTTCATGTCTATTCTAGGGGATTGGTGCCTGTTGTTCGGGACAGTCTTAACTGCGGGATCAAAATGCCGCAAGCCGGGCCGTCAGCTAGTGACATCCCCCCGCGCTTCCGATATGGGAGCGCCCGAGGCGCGCAGGTGTGCCGGATGACGAACTGGAACCCATGCCGGCATCCGATCTTACGAGGGGAGCAGCAATGAAACCCGAGGTCTTTCTTCCCGACGACTATCGTCCGGCCGAAGACGAACCCTTCATGAACGATCGCCAGCTCGAATACTTCCGGCGCAAGCTTATGACCTGGAAGGAAGAGCTTCTGGAACAGTCCGCCGAGACGCTTGAAGGGCTGCAGGACAGCGCCCGCAACGTCCCCGACATCGCCGACCGGGCGAGCGAGGAGACGGACCGGGCACTCGAACTGCGGACGCGCGACCGCCAGCGCAAGCTCGTCTCCAAGATCGACGCGGCGCTGCGGCGGATCGACAACGGCGAATATGGATATTGCGAGGTGACGGGCGAGCCGATCTCGCTCAAGCGCCTCGATGCGCGGCCCATCGCGACGATGACACTCGAGGCGCAGGAAAAGCACGAGCGGCGCGAGCGGGTCCACCGCGACGACTGATCCCGGTTCTGGCGGGAACGTTTGGGCACCGGGGTCGCAAGGCCCCGGTGTCTTGCTTTGAAGGGGGTATCATGGGCGGCATCGGCAGGGTGACGGTTCTGGGCGCGGGCGTGGCCGGGCTGGCCGTCGCGCGGGCACTTGCCCGGAAGGGGGCCGAGGTCACGGTTCTCGAACAGGCGCCGGAGATCCGCGAGGTCGGGGCCGGTCTGCAGATCTCGCCGAACGGCGCGCGGGTTCTGGCGGCGCTGGGGCTGGGCGAGGCGCTCGATGCCGTCTCGGTCCGGGCGCGGGCGGTCGAACTCATCGACGGCGAGACCGGGGCGCTGGTCCACCGTCTGGACCTCTCGCGCGGCGGGCCGGAGGCGGCGTTCCGCTTTGTGCACCGTGCGGACCTGATCGACCTTCTGGCAGAGGGGGCCCGTGCGGCGGGGGCTGGCATCCGGCTCCTGCAGAGGATCGAGACCGTCTCGCTCAAGGGCGCGCATCCGACGCTGACGCTGGCCCAGGGGCAGGAGGTGGGCGCCGATCTTCTGATCGGGGCGGACGGGCTTCATTCCAAGGTGCGGCAGGCGCTGAACGGAACGGTCGCGCCGTTCTTCACGCATCAGGTTGCCTGGCGCGCGACATTGCCCGAGGCGGGGGGCATCGACCCGGTCGCGCGGGTCTACATGGGAGCCGGGCGGCACCTGGTGACCTATCCCCTGCGCGGCGGCGCCCTGCGCAACATCGTCGCGGTCGAGGAGCGCCCGCGCTGGGCAGAGGAAAGCTGGTCGCTGACTGACGATCCCCTTGCCCTGCGCATCGCGTTCGAGGGGTTCCTGCCCGAGGTCCGCGGCTGGCTCGACCGGATCGAACGGCCGAACCTCTGGGGCCTTTTCCGCCACCCCGTCGCGTCGCGCTGGCATGGGGGCGGGGCGGCGATCCTTGGCGATGCCGCGCATCCGACGCTGCCTTTCCTGGCGCAGGGCGCGAACCTCGCGCTCGAGGATGCCTGGGTGCTGGCCGACAGGCTGGCGTGCGCGCCGCCGGACGAGGCGCTGCCCGCCTATCAGTCAGCGCGCGAGGCGCGGGTGCGGCGCACCGTCGAGGCGGCGAATGCCAATGCGCGGAACTATCACCTCTCGGGTTTGAAGCGCGGGGTCGCGCATGCCGCTCTGCGGCTGGCCGGGCGTTTCAATCCCGACATGATGCTGCGAAGGTTCGACTGGCTTTACCGGCACGACGTCACGGCAGGTTGACGGTCAGGCGTCAAGCTCGATCCAGACCGGAACGTGATCCGATGGCTTGTCGCCGCCGCGCACCGCCTTGTCGATGCCGGCACCGGTCATCAGGTCGGCGGCCTGCGGGGAAAGCAGGAGGTGGTCGATGCGGATGCCGTTGTTCTTTTCCCAGGCGGCGGCCTGATAATCCCAGAAGCTGTAGTGCCCCGGGCGCGGCTCGCGGGTGCGGAATGCCTCGGTATAGCCGAGGTTGAGGATGCGGCGGAAGGCGGCGCGGCTTTCTGGCAGGAAGAGCGCGTCCTGCCGCCAGGCGTCCGGTTTCGCGGCATCTTCCTCCTGGGGAATGACGTTGTAGTCGCCGGCCATCACCACCGGCATTTCCTCGTTCAGAAGCGCGGCGGCGCGGGCTTTCATCCGCGCCATCCAGGCCAGCTTGTAGTCGTATTTCGGCCCCGGCGCGGGGTTGCCGTTGGGCAGGTAGAGGCCGCAGAGTCGCACCGAGGTCTTGCCGGCGACGGTCGCCTCGATCCAGCGGGCCTGTTCGTCCGCCTCGTCGCCCGGCAGGCCGCGCTCCACATCCTCGAGCGGCAGCTTCGAGAGGATCGCGACGCCGTTGAAGCNNGCCCTTCTGGCCATGGGTCTCGACGAAATAGCCCCGGTCCTCGAAGATCTCGCGCGGGAACGTGTCGTCGACCGACTTGATCTCCTGCAGCAGGACGGCATCAGGCCGGAAAGTGTCGAGCCAGACGGGCAGCGCCTCGGACCGGGCCTTGATGCCGTTGATGTTGAATGTCGCGACCTTCATGGGCGTCTCTCCCCCCGGGCGTTCTTGGTGCCCCCGCAGCCCGGCCGCTGTCAAGCGCCGCGCCTGCGGACGGGCGCTGCCCTCCCGCACCGTTCCGGCGTATTTCGCCACAGAAGCTGGGATCAGGGGCCGAGCGCCGCGCGCCACATCGCATCGAGATCCGCGAGGGCGGACGGATCGAAACGGTCGATCTCGTCCCAATAGCGGCCCGAAGGGACGCGATAGCCAAGCGCATCCTCGCGGGCGAGGGCGGCGTCGATGGCGGTCTGGTCGAGCGTCGGCGGCGGGGGCAGCTGGCGAAGGTCGGGCGCCGCGCGGGGAAAGAGCAGGCGCGAGGGGCCGCTGGAGAGGTTCACGATCCGGCACCCTTTGTGCGCGGCGAGGGCGAGGAGGCGGACCGACTTCGCCTCGAGCGATTGCAGCGTCGGATCGGCGCGCAGGGGATCGGGCGCGCCGGTGCCGTAGAAGTGGGTCGGGCCGCTGGGGGGATAGATCATGTCGCATCCGAAGAGGGCGAGCACCTCGGGCCGGTGGGTGTACAGCGCGTAGTAGGCGGCGGTGAACGCCATGGTGCCGCCGGCATAGACGAATCCGCCAAAGGCGTTCTGGGCGGGCACGAAGGCCGTCTCGGTCACGACGCGCTGTCCGGGGGCGAGGCGGGGCGGCATCCGTTCGGGGGGAAAGTCCCAGGGGTGGATAAGCTCGTCCCAGTCAGTGCGCACGCGCCAGGCATTGTTGATGGCAAGGATCACGTCGAACCGGCGCGGCCACTCCCGCGCCTCAAGCGCATACGGCGCGGAACCGAGGAGTAGGACGCGGGTCACCCGCGCGCCTAGATCGAAAAGCTTGTCCCGCAGCCGCAGGAGGAGGTGGCGTTGGGGTTGTCGATGACGAAGCGCGCACCGATCAGTTCCTCGGAAAAGTCGATGGTCGCGTTGGCGAGGAAGGGCAGGGAGACGGCGTCGATCAGCACCTTTTGTCCCGCGCCCTCAAGCACGAGGTCATCCGGGGCCGGATCGTCCAGCCGGATGTCGTATTGAAAGCCCGAGCAGCCGCCACCCTCGACGGCGACGCGCAGGGCCTTGGCATCGCCGGCGGCCTCGTTGATCTCGGCCAGCCGCGCGAAGGCGCGGGGCGTCACTTTGGGCGGCAGTGTCAGGTTCATGGCCGAAGCCCCGTGTCATTTCCTTCACCATAATCATATAAGGTTGTGCAACGACGCGACAAGAAGCCCGAGGCCGATGATCCTTGCCCCCTATGCCTGCCAGCCGGGCGAAAGCCGTGGACGCCAGTTCCCCGAAACGATGTCGACCTTCCGCACCCCGTTCCAGCGGGACCGCGACCGGATCATCCATTCCTCGGCGTTCCGGCGTCTGAAGCACAAGACGCAGGTCTTCGTGGAGCATGAGGGCGACTATTACCGCACCCGCCTGACCCACACGATCGAAGTGGCGCAGGTGGCGCGCACCATCGCGGGGCATCTTGGCCTCAACACCGATCTGGCCGAGGCGGTTGCTCTGGCGCATGACCTTGGCCATCCGCCCTTCGGCCATACCGGCGAGGATGCGCTGGC
>JAGRDU010000176.1:0-2054 GCA_020446905.1 Paracoccaceae bacterium
CTCGGCTCGGTGCTCGGCTATCTCATCGCCGGCATTCTCATCGGCCCCGCGCTTGGCCTCTCGGGCAGCGAAAGCGCCGACATCCAGCATTTCGCGGAATTCGGCGTCGTGATGATGCTCTTTCTCATCGGGCTGGAGCTTGAGCCGCGCGCGCTCTGGAACATGCGCGACAAGCTGCTTGGCCTCGGCGGGCTGCAGATCGTGGTCACGGCGCTGGTCATCACGCTCGTGGCGCTTGCCCTACACCAAAGCTGGCGCGTGGCCCTGACGCTCGGCATCATCCTGTCACTCTCCTCGACCGCGATCGTGCTGCAGAGTCTGTCCGAGAAAAAGCTGATGCCGACCGCCGGCGGGCGCAGCGCCTTTTCCGTCCTCCTGATGCAGGACATCGCGGTGATCCCGATCCTCGCGCTTCTGCCGCTTCTCGCGCTGCCGGGGGCGCGGGCGCTGGCCAAGGCGCAGGCGGCCTCTGACCATGCGACGCTCAACTTCCTGCAGGAATTGCCGGCCTGGGGCGTCACGCTTGCCACGCTCGGCGCGGTTGCGGCGACGGTCCTTGCCGGCCAGTTCCTCATCCGCCCGCTCTACCAGTTCGTCCATCGCGCCCGCCTGCGCGAGGTGAACACGGCCCTCGCCCTGATGATCGTCGTGACCATCGCGACGCTGATGCTCATGGTCGGCCTCTCGCCCGCCCTCGGCGCCTTCCTTGCCGGCGTCGTCCTTGCCAACTCCGAGTTCAAGCACGAGATCGAAAGCGACATCGCGCCCTTCAAGGGCCTGCTCCTCGGCCTTTTCTTCATCACGGTCGGCGCCGGCATCGACATCCGGCTTTTCCTCGACGAGCCGGCCCGCTTCCTTGCGCTGACGCTGGCGCTGATGCTCGCCAAGGGCGGCGTCCTTTACGGGCTCGGCAAGCTCTTCGGGCTGAAGGGCAAGGACCAGTGGCTCTTCACCCTCAGCCTTGCCCAGGCGGGTGAATTCGGCTTCGTCCTCACGGCCTTCGCCGTCAAGCAGCGCATCCTGCCCGACCCGCTCGCGCAGATCCTCCTCCTCGTCATCGCACTCTCGATGCTGCTGACGCCGCTCGCCTTCATCGCGCATGACCTCATCGCGCGGCGCATGAAGGACGACCGCGAGGCGGCCGAGGCCGACGAGATCGACGACCAGCAGCCGATCATCATCGCCGGGGTCGGACGCTTCGGACAGGTGGTGAACCGGATGGTCACGATGTCGGGCTTCCGCACCACCGTGCTCGACGCCGACCCGAACGTGATCCAGCTTCTGCGCAAGTTCGGCTTCAAGGGTTATGTCGGCGATCCCACCCGGCCCGAGCTCTTGCGCGCCGCCGGCCTTGCCGAGGCGCAGATCCTTGTCGTCTGCCTTGATGACAAGGAGGCGACCTTGCGCCTTGTCGACTACGCCCGCCGCTCGCGGCCGGACCTGCACATCATCGTCCGCGCCCGCGACCGCGAACATGTCTACCGGCTCTACCAGGCCGGGGCGAACGACATCGTGCGGGAGTATTTCGATTCGAGCCTGCGTGCCGCGCGCTACGTGCTCGAAAATGCGGGTCTTTCGGAATATGAGGCGCACGAACTGGAACGGACGTTCTTCAAGCTTGACCGGGAGGCGGTCCGCGACCTCGCGCAGGTGTGGAAACCCGGTGTGCCGATGGAACACAACCCCGACTATGTCGCCCGATCGAAGGAGCTGAACCGCGATCTGGAGGAGGCCCTGCAGATCCGGTTCAGCCAGACCCGCGCCGAACGTGAGGCGTCCGAGAAGGCCGCCGAATAGATTACTGTCCGGCGGGTGCCTCAGGGCCGAGCCTGCCGAACCAGTCGATGTCACGCAGTGTGACGCGCCCCGACAGGATGATGGCGGCGATCACGCTCCAGAGCAGCACTGCGGCGACTGTCGTCCAGATCATACGCCGCTTCATGTTGAACTCGGACGGCGCGCTCGCCGGTGTTCCCGGGACGATGCTGCCGGCCTCGGCCTGGCTGCGGGTGCGGACCTGCAGCGCGATGAAGAACACCATGAACCAGATCACG
>JAGRDU010000176.1:2132-5700 GCA_020446905.1 Paracoccaceae bacterium
TGCCATGCGCGCCGATCTTCGGCTCTCCGGTTCCCAGGACCCGCGCGCCCTGCGCCTTCAGACGGTCGCGCGCGGCCAGGATGTCGTCCACCTCATAGCAGACATGGTGGATCCCCCCCGAGGGATTCTTGTCCAGAAAGCCCTGAATCGGGGAGTTGTCGCCCAGGGGATAGAGCAGCTCGATCTTGGTGTTCGGCAGTTCGATGAAGACGACCGTGACGCCGTGGTCCGGCTCGTCCTGCGGCTGGCCGACGCGGGCGCCGAGCGTATCGCGATACTGCGCCGAGGCGGCCTCGAGGTCGGGCACGGCGATGGCGACATGGTTCAGGCGTCCGATCATCGGTTGTCTCCTTGCGCGGGGTCGGCTCGCGCCCGCTTATGCAGCGGTAGCGGTCTTTCTGCAAGCGCGCGGATCGCTGGGATCCTGTCCGCCGTTTACCTGCCGTTAGCCAAACCCTGCCTAACTCGCCCCGACAGAACGGCCCGAGACGAAGGAGTGACCCATGGCCGACGAGCTATCCGATTTCCTCGCGGTGCGGGAACCGACCGCCGATCACCCGCTTCTGGGCCTCACGATCCTTCTGGTCGAGGACAGCCGCCTTGCCTGCGATGCGATCCGGCTTCTTTGCCAGCGCTCGGGCGCGCGGCTCAGACGCGCCGACTGCCTGCGCTCGGCCCGCCGCCACCTCGCGGCCTACCGGCCCTCGGTCGTCATCGTCGATCTCGGCCTGCCCGACGGGTCCGGGCTCGAGCTGATCGCCGAGCTCTGCGAACAGCGCCCCCGCGTCGGGGCGATCCTCGCGACAAGCGGCGCCGATGCGCTCAAGGATGCGGCCTTCGCGGCCGGCGCCGACGGATTCCTGCCCAAGCCGATCGAAAGCCTTTCGGCGTTCCGCCGCGCGATCCTCGACCTTTTGCCCGGCCTGCCCCGGCCGCAGCCCGCACGGGCGACGGCGGGCGGGGATCTTGTCCATCCCGATCCCCTTGCGCTGCGCGACGATCTTTCCCGCGCGGCCGAGCTGATGGACGCGGGCGGGGCCGAGCGCGGCTATCTCGCGCAGTTCCTGACGGGCGTCGCGCTCGGCGCCCATGACGCGCCCCTCCACCGTGCGGCCGAGGCGCTGGCGCAGGCGCCCGAGGCGGCGCTTCTCGACCGGATCGACGGGCTCGTCCGGGCGCGGCTGGCCACGGGCGGCGGGCTCTGACGCCGATGCCGCGCTCAGACCAAGGCCGGGTCGCGGCTGACAAGAGCCGGACGCGTGAGCGACGCGAGGCTTTCCTGCTGCCTGCCGTCCACGCCGAAATTCGCGGGATCGAGCCAGCGGTCGAACGCTTTCTCAAGCGCGGGCCAGTCGGCGTCGATGGCAGCGAACCAGGTGGTGTCGCGGTTGCGGCCCTTGACCACGGCCGCCTGTCGGAAAAGGCCCTCGTAGCTCAGGCCCAGCCGTTCGGCCGCGCGGCGCGAGGGCAGGTTCAGCGCGTTGCATTTCCACTCATAGCGGCGATAGCCCGCCTCGAAGGCCCATTGCATCATCAGGTACATCGCCTCGGTCGCAGCGCGCGTCTGCTGGAGGGCCGGGGCAAGGTTGATGTGGCCGACCTCGATGGAGCCGGCCGCGGGATCGATGCGCAGGTAGCTCGCAACGCCCGCCGCACGGCGCGTCCCGGCGTCGATCAGGGCGACGAACCAGGGATCGTCGCGGCCCGCCATGCCCTCGGCCCAGGCGCGGTACTCCGCCTCGTCCGCGAAGGGGCCATAGGGAAGGTAATCCCAGATCGCATCGCTCTGCCGGTTCGCGGCATGCAGATCGGCCGCGTGGCGCAGGGGGTCGAGGCGCTCGAGGGCGACGTAGCGCCCCTCGATCCGCTGCCAGTCCGGGCGCCGCGGCGGCGTCCAGCCCGGCACCGGAACGCCCAGTCGTTCGGCCTCGTCCATCGCATGCCTCCCTGCCTTGCGCCCCCGATGATAGGCCGCCGCCCCGTTCCGGCAAGCACCAGTTCGGCGCGAAAACGTACCGAAATTGCCCGAAGCCTGTCCGCGCCTCACCGCAATCCCGCCGCAATCCGCCCCGACATTCGGAGGCAGTGTATTGGTGCCTTGGGGATGTGTGACATGGCGAAGGAAATCATTCGTTTTGCGCTGAACGACAAGCTGGTCAAGGGCGCGCACTGGGCGGTTTTCACCGTCGGAGCGCTGTCGCTGACCCTTTCGATCGTGGCCACGGCCGCATCGGCGCTCTGATAGGGTCCGCTTGAACGCAAAACGGCCGCGCTGCAGGGCGCGGCCGTTTTCATTGTAGGCGGTGGGTCACTCCTTCGGAATGACCCTCAGGCTCAGCTCGCGAAGCTGTTCGTTCGTCGGCTCCGACGGCGCGCCCATCATCAGATCCTCGGCCCGCTGGTTCATCGGGAACATGATGACCTCGCGGATGTTCGCGGTATCTGCCAGCAGCATCACGATCCGGTCGATGCCCGCCGCGCAGCCGCCGTGCGGCGGCGCGCCGTATTTGAACGCCTTGACCATGCCGCCGAAGCGCTTTTCCACTTCCTCGCGGCCGTAACCGGCGAGTTCGAAGGCCTTGAACATGATCTCCGGCTTGTGGTTCCGGATCGCGCCACTGACCAGCTCATAGCCGTTGCAGGCGAGGTCGTATTGGTATCCCAGCACCTTGAGGGGATCGCCCGACAGCGCCTCCATCCCGCCCTGCGGCATCGAGAAGGGGTTGTGGGAAAAATCGACCTTCCCCTCGTCGGTCTTCTCGTACATCGGAAAATCGACGATCCAGGCGAACTTGAAGCAGTTCTCCTCGATCAGCCCCAGCTCGCGCCCGATCTCCATCCGCGCCCGCCCGGCGACGGCCTCGAAGGTCTCCGGTTTGCCGGCGACGAAGAAGACCGCGTCACCCTCGCCCAGACCCAGTTCGGCGCGCAGGGCCTCGCTCCGTTCCGGGCCGATGTTCTTGGCGATCGGACCGGCCGCTTCGACGGGTCGCAGTCCGGTTGCTTTTGCCTCCGCTTCGATTTGGTCAAGCTCGCGTTTCTTCGCATCAGCCTGAGCCGAAATCGAAGCCACAGCCTCCGCATCGCCCTTCTTTTCTGCCTTCGCTTGAAGCGAGTTGAGGTCGCCAATTTCTCCGCGAAGAACGTCGCCTTTGTCGCGCCAGAAGATATAGCCCATCCCCGGCAGGCCCTGCCCCTGCGCGAAGGCGTTCATCCGGTCGGCGAACTTGCGGCTGCCGCCGCCCGGCGCCGGAATGGCGCGGACCTCGGTCCCTTCCTGCTCCAGGAGTTTCGCGAAGATCGCAAAGCCCGAGCCGCGGAAATGGTCGCTGACGACCTGCATCTTGATCGGGTTCCTGAGGTCCGGCTTGTCGGTGCCGTACCAGAGAGCGCTGTCGGCATAGGAAATCAGCGGCCAGTCGGCATCGACCTTGCGGCCCTGCCCGAACTCTTCGAAGACGCCCTGGATCACCGGCTGAACGGCCGCGAAAACATCGGCTTGCGTGACAAAGCTCATCTCGACGTCAAGCTGGTAGAAATCGGTGGGCGAGCGGTCGGCGCGCGGGTC
>JAGRDU010000176.1:5786-7958 GCA_020446905.1 Paracoccaceae bacterium
GCAGGGCGTAGAACTTGCCCGGATGGAGCCGCGAGGGCACGAGGAAGTCGCGCGCGCCCTCGGGGGACGACGCGGTGATGATCGGCGTCTGGAATTCGGTGAAGCCCCGGTCCCACATCCGGTCGCGGAGCGATTTGACCACCTTCGACCGCAGCATCATGTTGCGGTGCAGCCCCTCGCGCCGCAGGTCAAGGAAGCGGTAGGTGAGGCGCGTTTCCTCCGGATATTCCTGCTCGCCGAAAACCGGCAGCGGCAGTTCCTCGGCGGCGCCCAGCACCTCCACCTCGGTCACATAGACCTCGATCTCGCCCGTCGGGATCTTGGGGTTCACAAGGGACGCATCGCGCGCCTTCACCCGCCCGTCCACGCGGATCACCGTCTCGGCCTTGAGCCGTTCGATCGCACCGAACGCCGGGCTGTCGCTATCCGCCAGAACCTGCGTCATCCCGTAGTGGTCGCGCAGGTCGATGAAGAGAACGCCGCCATGGTCGCGCACCCGGTGGACCCAGCCGGCCAGCCGGACGGTCTGCCCGGCATGAGACGTGTTCAGATCGGCGCAGGTGTGGCTGCGATAGGCGTGCATCGGCGTCCCCTTTCAAGGGCGAAGGTCGTCGTCGCGCCGATACAGCGCGTCGTGGGGGCGAAGTCAAGGCGGCCGAGCCGTCGCCCCGGCCTCCGGGGACCGGGAATTGTCCCCGAGGGTGCCACATTGCCGCCCGATTGCCGCGCGAAAACGGCGGCATGGAGATTGCCCGCGCCCTTCCCCCGGCGTCGACCGGGATCACGCCTGCCCGCGACCGGATGTTTTCGGTCGTGATGCTCGTGGGCTGGGCGGTGGTCACGATCGTTCAGCAATGGAATGCCTGGTGCGAGGATCTTTCGGCCGTCTATATTGCCGGCTGGCTCTGGCAGAACGGACAGGGCGGGCTGATCTATGACGCGCCGGCGGCCTTCTTCGGCGGTGTCGCCGAAAGCTGGCTGCCCGCGATGAAGGCGCTCGGCATAGCGCACCAGAACAGTTTCGCCTACGTCTACCCGCCGCTCTGGGCCGTGCTGACCGCGCCCCTGACGGCGATGCTTGGCCCCGAGGGGTTCTTCAACGCCGTCGGACTGGTGCAGTTCCCGCTGCTCGCGGCCTCGGTCTGGCTTGCCGGGCGGCTCCTGAAACCGGCATACCTGCCATGGTGGATCTGGACGGCGATCGGGCTCGTCACACTGAATCTCACGATCCAGTCCCATCTCGCGGTCTGGCACAACCAGCCGACGATCACGGTCGGCTTCCTCACCCTTCTCGCGTTCGAGCGGCTTGGCGCCGGCCGACCCGTGGCAGGCGGCATCGCACTTGCCCTGGCCGCCGCGATCAAGTTGACGCCCGCGGCGCTTGTCCTTCTGTTCCTTGTGGACCGGCAGTGGCGCGCGGCCCTCGCCTTTGGCATCGCGGGCGGCGCCCTTGGTATCGGGTCGATCCTGCTTGCCGGCTGGCCCGCCCATGCGGCGTTCCTTGCCAGCCTCGCGCATGTGAAAGGACTCGGCTTCCTGATCGCGATCAACACCTCGGTGCTGCCGGCCCTTCTCGCGGCGGGCTCGGCGCTGGGTCTCTTGCCCGCTGTCGATCCGGCCGCACCGCAGCACATCTACACCGATCTGCCCGTCTGGCTCCCTCCGGCCATCTCGCTGGCCGGCCTTTGCCTGATCCTCGCCTTCGCGCGGGTGCTCGCCCCGCTGCCCGGTGCCGCGCGGCGGGGGATCGGCCTCTTCGCGTTCTCGCTCATCCTCGCGCTCTTCGGGCCGCTCGGCTGGCTGCATTACTACGTCTTGCCGATGCTGCTGCTGCCGGGCCTTCTCGGCCTCCTGCCGATCCGCCCCGCCATGGTGCTGATTTCGGTCCCGAGCCTTCTCTCCCTCGCGCCGGTCTTTGCCCAGATCGGCGATCTGCCCTGGCCCATCGCCGACTACACCTGGGCGATGTGCGCGGTCTGGGGCGCGGTCCTTGCCGGCCTCTTCGCGGCGGCCCTGCGCGCCCGCCTCTGAGTGTCGGTTCTGGGGTTGCGCCTAGGGCGGTTCTGTCTATAACCCCGGGCAATTTGCGAACTGGGGGCGGGCCGATGCCGAAGAGAACCGATATCAAGTCGATCATGATCATCGGAGCGGGCCCCATCGTCATCGGTCAGG
>JAGRDU010000177.1:0-2398 GCA_020446905.1 Paracoccaceae bacterium
TGTTCGCCTCGAAGATCTCCATGTAGCGGTTGGCATTGCCGAGGGTCTTCTTGGCAATGGCCGAGAGCGTGTCGCCCTTCGCCACGGTATGGAACACCGCCTCCTTGGTATCGTCGTCATGGTCGGTCTCGACCGTCGCGACGCCATCGACGTTGCCGACGGCCAGGATGACCTTCTCTTTCATCTCAGGAGTGACGGCCTTGCCACCCACCTTGACCTTGTCGCCCTCGACCTTGATCTCAAGGCCCGAGGCGTCGAGGCCGAGGTCCTTGATTTCTTTCTGCAGGGCCACTTCCGGCACTTCGGCCGCCTCTGCGGCACCTCCGCCGAACAGCTTCTTGCCGGCGCCCTTCACGAAACTCCAAACACCCATCGCGATCTCCGCTTTCACACTTGGACAGGAAGCACGGGTCCCGGCCGGGACCCGTGCGCGCACGGTGAGTATCTGCGCTGGACCGGTCCGCGGCAACCGATAACGGGGGGGAAACTTCGGCCGCGCGTCTCAGGCCGCGCCGGCGCCTTCGGTGAACTGAAGCCGGGCGAGGCGCGCGTAAAGGCCGCCCTCGGCGACAAGGGCATCGTGGGTCCCGGTGGCGACGATGCGGCCCTGGTCGAAGACCACGATCCGGTCGGCCTTCTTCACGGTGGCAAGCCGGTGCGCCACGATCAGCGTGGTGCGCGTCGCCGCCAGCCGGTCCACTGCCGCCTGAACCAGCCGTTCGCTTTCAGCGTCGAGCGCCGAGGTCGCCTCGTCGAGAAGCAGGATCGGCGCATCGCGCAGGATCGCGCGGGCGATGGCGATGCGCTGCTTCTGACCGCCCGAAAGCATCACGCCGCGCTCGCCAAGGCCGCTGTCGTAGCCCTGCGGCAGCGCGGTGATGAAGTCATGCGCGGCGGCGGCGGCCGCGGCGGCCTCGACTTCGGCATCGGTCGCCTCGGGCCGGCCGTAGCGGATGTTCTCGCGCGCCGAGGCGGCGAAGATCGCCGGGTCCTGCGGCACGAGGGCAATGGCGCGGCGGAAGTCCGACCGCGCCATGCGCGTCAGCGGGATGCCGTCGATCAGGATGCGCCCCTCGGCCGGGTCGTAGAACCGGAGGAGAAGCTGGATCACCGTGGTCTTGCCCGCGCCCGAGGGGCCGACAAGGGCGATCGTCTCGCCCGCGCGCACGCCGAGGTCGATGCCTTCCAACGCCGACTGGTCGGGCCGCGTCGGGTAGTGGAACGTCACGCCCTCGAATGCGATCTCGCCGCGCGCCGGGCGGGGCAGCGGTACGGGGTCCGCCGGATCGCGCACCGCGTCCGCCGCGCCGAGCAGCTCGACCAGACGCTCGGTCGCGCCGGCCGCGCGCTGCAACTCGCCCCAGATTTCGGAAAGGGCCGCGACGGAGCCCGCGGCCATCACGGCGTAGATGACGAACTGCACCAGCTCGCCGGGGCTCATCGTGCCCGACCGCACGTCGCGCGCCCCGATCCAGAGAACGCCGACGACCCCCGCGAAGACAAGGAAGATCACGATCACCGTCATCACCGCGCGGGTGCGGATACGCGCCTTGGCCGAGGTGAAGCTTTCCTCGGTCACGCGCGCGAAGTCGCGCCGCGCGCCGCCTTCCTGGGTAAAGGCCTGCACCGTCTGCACCGCGCCCAGCGCTTCGGCGGCCGAGCCGGAAGAGGCGGCGATCCAGTCCTGGTTCTCGCGGCTCAGCTTCCGCAGCCGGCGGCCCTGCGTGATGATCGGCACGATGACGGCAGGCACGATCAGAAGGACGAGCGAGGTCAGCTTGGCCGATGTGAACAGCATCAGCGCCATCGCGCCGAGGAGGATCAGAAGGTTCCTCAGCGCGATCGAGACCGAGGAGCCGATGACCGACAGGATCAGTGTCGTGTCGGTGGTGATGCGGCTGACGACCTCGCCGGTCAGGATGCGCTCGTAGAAGGCCGGGCTCATGCCGATGACGCGGTCGAAGACCGCCTTTCGGATGTCCGCGACGACCCGCTCGCCCAGCCGCGTCACGAGGTAGTAGCGCGCCCCGGTGCCAAGCGCGAGCAGCCCCGCGATCACGAGGGCGCCCGCGAAATAACTGTCCAGAAGCTCGGCGCCCGAGTTGAAGCCGTCGATCACACGGCGCACAGCGACCGGCAGGACAAGCGAAATGCTCGCGGTCAGGACCAGCGCCACAAGCGCCGCGACAGCGAGGCCGCGATAGGGCTTCACGAAGGGCGCGAGATTGCCCAGCGCGCCGATCCGTTTCGAGGTCGCGCGTTCCTCGTGATTGCCGCTGTCCCGCCGTGCCATCGAAAACTCCTGCCTCGCGGGGGCGGGTTTAGGCAAGGCGCGGGCCAAGGGCAAGCGGCGGCATCGTCGCAGGGGGAAGAGGATGGAGCGGGCGGCGGGAATCGA
>JAGRDU010000177.1:2425-4081 GCA_020446905.1 Paracoccaceae bacterium
TTACCATTACACAACGCCCGCTCGGGCAGGCCCTAGCTAAGCGGTCAACGCCCCCGGGTCAAGAAGGCGTCAGTAGGTCAGCAGCAGGCGGTCGTGGACGCCTTCGGCCTCCAGCGTCCGCCCGCCCATCTGGAACCGTTTCAGCATGGAGCGGCCGAGATCGACAAAGACCTCGCGTTCGAACAGCCCCTGCGGCGCGTCCACCGCGCAGGTCACGCCCCCCGATTTCTTCGTCCCGTCAAGGCTGAGCGCGACCCGCACCCCGCGCCGTCTGCACTCCTCGACCGCGGCGAAAAGTTCCGCCAGATCAAACGCCTGCGCGCCATAAAGAATGCTCTGGGAATGGGCATAGGGTGGGTCGCAATAGACGATATCCCCCGCCTTCGCCCGCGCCATCGCCTCGCGGTAGTCCAGCCGGTCGAAGGTCGCGCCCTTGAGGCGCGCGTGCCAGAGATCGACGCGTTTCGCGAAGCGGTCCGGATGGATCGGGTCATGCGCGCCCACGGGCGTGGACATGTAGCCGTCCTTCTTGCGGAACCGCACGACGCCGCCATAGCAGGCCCGGCAGAGGAAGAGGAAATCCGCGCCGTTCGGGGCGGCGTTGTAGGCGGCCTTGACGCTTTCATACATTTCGACCCGGTCACCGGCCTCAAAACGTGCCCAGCGTTGCGCATACCATGCTTTCAGGCGGTCCGGGTCGGCGACGAGGGTCTGAAAGATCTCGATGAGCGGCGCGAAGAGATCGGACCCCATCGCCCGCTCCGGCGCCAGCGCCGCCATGACGCCGGCCGAGCCGAGGAAGGGTTCGTGATAGGTTCCGAAGTCCTTCGGCAGATGCGAAATGATCGCCGGCGCGACCTTCTGCTTGCTGCCGACCCATTTCAGAAGCTGGCTACGGAACGGGGCACCCTGCCCCGGCGGGCTGTCAGCTACGCGATCTGAGGGTTCCCCGTCCATCGCGGCACCCTGCCCCGCGCCCCCTCAAACGTCAACGCGGCGGAGACCAGCCCCGCCGCGCCGCAGTCCTGAGCCGATAGGGTCAGACGACCCGCTCGACCATCATCTTCTTGATCTCGGCGATCGCCTTCGCCGGGTTCAGCCCCTTGGGGCAGGTCTTGGCGCAGTTCATGATCGTGTGGCAGCGATAGAGCTTGAAGGGGTCCTCAAGCTGATCGAGCCGCTCGCCCGTCGCCTCGTCGCGGCTGTCGATGATCCAGCGGTAGGCATGGAGCAGAGCGGCCGGGCCGAGGTAGCGATCGCCGTTCCACCAGTAGCTCGGGCAGGAGGTCGAGCACGAGGCGCACATCACGCATTCGTAAAGGCCGTCCAGCTTGGCGCGATCCTCGATCGACTGGCGCCATTCCTTCGCGGGCCGGTTCGTCGCGGTCTCCAGCCAGGGCATGATCGAGGCATGCTGCGCGTAGAAATGCGTGAGGTCCGGAATGAGGTCCTTGATGACCGGCATATGCGGCAGCGGGTAGATCTTCACGTCGCCCTTGATCTCGTCAAGGCCGTAGATACAGGCGAGCGTGTTGATCCCGTCGATGTTCATCGCGCAGGAGCCGCAGATTCCCTCCCGGCAGGACCGGCGGAACGTCAGGGTCGGGTCGATCTCGTTCTTGATCTTGATGAGCGCGTCCAGAACCATCGGGCCGC
>JAGRDU010000178.1 GCA_020446905.1 Paracoccaceae bacterium
TGGTGCAGAAAAGATCCTTGATCCCGAGCGGGATGCCGCACAAGGCGGGCGCGTCCCCGGCCTTCAGCCACGCGTCCGCCGCCGCCGCGCGGTCCCGCGCGATCTCGGGCGTCATGTGGACGAAGGCGTTCAGCGCCCCTGCCCCCTCGATGGCCGAAAGGCAGGCCTCGGTCAGCTCAAGGCTCGTCACCTCGCCCTTGGCGAGCGCGTCCCGCGCCTCGGCGATCTTCAGGGTGTTCAGCGCGCTCATTCGACCACCTTCGGCACCGCAAAGAAGCCCTCGCGCGCGTCGGGCGCGTTCGAGAGAATCTGAGCCTGGATATTGCCATCCGTCACCACATCCGCGCGCCGCTTCAGCCGCATCGGCGTGACCGAGGTCATCGGCTCCACGCCCTCCACATCCACCTCGTTCAGCTCTTCCATGAAGGCCAGAACGGCGGAAAGCTCCCCCGCCAGCGCCGGCAGGTCCTCTTCCTTCACGGCAATCCGCGCCAGATGCGCGACCTTCCGTGCGGTTTGGATGTCGATGGACATGGCGTCACTCTTCTCTTGGAACGGTTCCCGGATCGGGGCAGGGTTTAAACGCGACCGGCCCTGCCCGCAAGGGCGGCGCACGGCAAGGGAGGACGGCGCGATGACCTGGCACTGCGGACGGCTGATCGACCACATCGGGCTGGGCGTCCGCGACCTTGCCGCGTCGCGTCGCTTCTACG
The DNA here is from genome assembly GCA_020446905.1 of Paracoccaceae bacterium. Taxonomy (GTDB): domain Bacteria; phylum Pseudomonadota; class Alphaproteobacteria; order Rhodobacterales; family Rhodobacteraceae; genus Albidovulum. Next base: position 714 of record JAGRDU010000178.1, read on the forward strand.
AAGCCGCGCTCGCGCCCCTCGGGCTTGCGCTCTCGGCGCATGGTGAGAACATCTTCATCGACGAGCTCTGGATCGGCCAGGTGGAGCGGGACTTTTCGCGCCTCCATATCGCCTTTCAGGCGCCCGCCCGGGCAGCAGTAGAGGCCTTTTACGCTGCCGCGCTTGCCGCCGGCGGGCGCGACAACGGGGCGCCGGGCGAACGGGCCTATCACCCCGGCTATTACGCAGCCTTCGTGCTCGACCCCGACGGCAACAATGTCGAGGCGGTCTGGCACGGGCCGTCGCGACGCTCGGCGCCCAGCGTCGAGATCGAAACCCTTCCAGACGGAGGCACCACATGAAGATCACCTGGCTTGGACATTCCGGCTTTCGCATCGAGATCGAGGAGGCGGTGCTTCTCGTCGATCCCTGGCTCACCGGCAATCCGATGTTCCCCAAGGGCCGCGAGGCCGAGGCGACGGCGGGGGCTACGCATATCCTTCTGACCCATGGGCACGGCGATCATGCTGCGAACGCGCTTTCCATATCGCGCGAGGCCGGGGTCCCCGTCGCCTGCATCCACGAGCTTTCGGAAATCTTCAGCGCCGAGGGGATCGAGGCGATAGGCTTCGGCAAGGGCGGCACCATCGACCTGAACGGCGCGAGGGTGACGATGGTCAATGCGTGCCATTCCTCCTCGATCGACTATCGGGGCGGCGCGCCCGAGAACGCCGGGTCTGAGGCGGGTTTCATGATCGCGGGTGAAGGGCACACGATCTACCTGACCGGCGACACGACCGTGATGGCGGACATGGAGTGGATGGGCGAATACTTCGCCCCCGACATCGGCATCCTCTGCGCCGGCGGGCACTACACGATGGACATGAAGATGGCGGCCTATGCGGCAAAGAAGTACTTTGACTTCAAGACCGTCATTCCCTGCCATTACAAGACGTTCCCCCTTCTCGCCCAGAACGCGGATGCCTTGAAGGCCGGCCTTCCCGGTGTTCGCGTGATCGAGCCGGAGGTACTTGCGCCGATCATGCCCTGACGGGCTCGTTCACCCGGGGCGCAGCGCATCGGGACGTCCGGGGGACAGCCCCCGGACGCCGCAACGGGCCCCCACCCTCACAGATCCCAGTAGTTCCGTGTGGGCGGCACGGGCCAAAGCCCGATATCGCGCCGCAAGTGGTCGGGCAGGTCCTGATCCCAGACCCGCGCGCGCCGCCCGGGACTGACCGCAAGACCGGCCAGCGCCAGTGTCACGCGGACGAGACCGAACTCTTTCACAAGCGACTGCACCGCGACGGATACGGTCGGCAGGTCGCGATTCATTTCTGCGTTCATCTTGTCACCAAGCCCCTGCCTTGCGGCCCCGGGGCTCCTCAAATCGGAAGTTGAACTGATCGCGGACGGCACGCGCCGGCGAATTCAGTGTCGGATCGAGAAAACGGGACAGCGATCGGTCAGAACCGGATCTGTGTCCCCGTAGGCGCCGGGCTCAGCAGTTGCCGAGGCCGCTCCTGTTGGCCTGCCACGACGCGCGGGTCGCGGAGGTCATGTGGAGATAGGCGCCTGCACCCGGTCGGAGCATCGCGAGCAATTTATCAAACATCTTGCGCCTCCTTTATCGTGGGTGTGGGACTGCGCGGCACAATACACCTCTTGCCGCCGACACAAAGCGCGGAATTGTACCGATCGTTCGCGCAGGATTGTATGTGCCCGCCGGGACACAATGTCGCACCCTCAGGCGCGACGATCCCGAAAGAACCCGGTCAAGAGGGCCGAGGCTTCGGCGGCACCGATGCCGTCGTAGACCTCGGGCGCGTGGTGACACTGGGGGTGGGCGAAAACCCGTGCGCCGTGGGCGACGCCGCCCGACTTCGGGTCCTCGGCACCGTAGTAGAGCCGGGCAATCCGCGCGAAGGAGATGGCCGCGGCGCACATCGGGCACGGTTCCAGCGTGACGTAGAGGTGATGGTCCGGCAGCCGGTCCGACCCGGCGGCGGCGCAGGCGGCGCGCAAGGCAAGCACCTCGGCATGGGCCGTCGGATCGCTGAGTTCCCGCGTCCGGTTGCCTGCCGCCGCGACGATCCGCCCGTCCGGAGCGACGACGACGGCACCCACCGGCACCTCGCCCCGCGCCGCAGCCGCACGCGCCTCGGCCAGCGCCGTCTCCATATGGCTGACAAATCCGCTCATGCACCCGTCATGCCCTGCCCCTTCGCCCCGTGCAAGGCGCTTCCCCCGGGCGGCGTTTGGCGCTAGAGGAGGCGCCTTGACAGCCCGGGGGCCGGATCATGAGCGAGACAAGCGAAACGGGCGAGCGCATCGCCAAGGTCATGGCCCGCGCGGGCGTCGCCTCGCGCCGCGATGCCGAAAAGATGATCCTCGCGGGCCGCGTCGCGGTGAACGGGGTCAAGGCGGACAGCCCTGCCCTTGACGTCATGCCGGGCGACAAGGTGACGCTGGACGGCAAGCCCATCGACGCGCCGCAGCCGGCGCGGCTCTGGCTTTACTACAAGCCCGTCGGCCTCGTGACCTCGGCCAAGGACGAGAAGGGCCGCCAGACCGTCTTCGACACGATGCCCGAGGGGATGCCGCGGGTGATGAGCGTCGGGCGGCTCGACCTGACCTCCGAGGGGCTCTTGCTGCTGACCAACGACGGCGAGCTGAAGCGGCGGCTGGAGCTGCCGACGACGGGCTGGCTGCGCAAGTACCGGGTGCGGGTGAACGGCAGGCCGAATGACGCGACCTTCGATCCCCTGCGCCGGGGTGTGACCATCGACGGAGAGGAGTTCCAGCCGATGGAGGTCACGCTCGACAAGCAGCAGGGCGCGAATGCCTGGCTGACGGTCGGCCTGCGCGAGGGCAAGAACCGCGAGATTCGCCGCGCCATGGCCGAGGTCGGGTTGACCGTAAACCGGCTGATCCGGGTCAGCTACG
>JAGRDU010000179.1 GCA_020446905.1 Paracoccaceae bacterium
TGGTGCGGCCCCTGCCGCATGATGGCGCCCGAGTTCGCGAAGGCCGCCGAGGCGATGAAGGGCCGCGCCCGCTTTGCCAAGATCGACACTCAGGACCATCCGGCGGTCTCGCAGCGCCTCGGCATCCGCGGCATTCCCCTGTTGATCCTGTGGAAGCGCGGCCGCGAGGTGGCGCGGCTGCCGGGCGCAAGGCCCGCCGCCGAGATTGCAGAGTTCGTGCGCCGGGCGACCTAGGACGTGCGCCCGACCTCGGCCGCCAGCCGGTTCAGTCGTGCCCGGTCCTCCTCAAGCGCCAGCGCTGCGGCGGAATGAGCCGCGGCCCGCGACGCGACCGTTCCGGCCCTCTCGGCCACGCTGGCATCGCCCCGACGCGCCAGCGCGGCGAGGCACTTCATCAGCCGGACCTGCACCTCGACCATGGCCGCCCCGTCGCGCGCGATGCCGTCGAACCCGTCCCGGACCAGTTCGCCGCCGGCGATCGGTGCCATTACCACCCGCGGGCAGGCGGGCGGGTCCGCTCGCGTGGGGCCGTCCGGCCCCGCGATCAGGCGGGTAATCCGGTTGAGGATGTAGATCGCCGTGCCGGGATCGTTCACGGCGGGTGAGAGCGCGCGCTGCGCAATCTCGGCCAGCACGATGACGCCGAACCGTACGTCCTGCTCGAAGGTGCGCGTCTCGCCCAGGGTGAAGGCAGCGCTGATCTCCGCGCTCTCCGGTTCTGCCCCCGCCATACGGGCGAGAGGTGCGCCCGGCAGGACGAAATCGCCGATCTGAATCGCGACGAGAACCGTGCCGCCAGCCGTCTCGGCCAGCTCTTGCAGGCGGAACAGGTCGATATGCTGGACGTATCCGGCGCGTCGTGCCGTGATGGCCTGGACGCCGAGGTGCGCGGTCGGGTCGCCCGGCGCGGCGCCGAAGGCCGGATGGCGCCGCCAGGCGGCGAAGGCTGGCTCGATCCGCGCCTCCAACTCCTGCACGGTGTCCGCGACGCTGCCCATCTGCGTCAAATGCTCGATCCAGCGCAGCATCGCCGCCACGACCAGCGCCATCACGAACAGCGACACCAGCATCACGACCGATGAGGCGCGGTCGTCGTAGTATTGCGTCCGGATCAGGATCTGGGCGGTCAGGGCATAGACGAACGCCCCCATGAAGACCGCCAGCACCCGCTGGGTCACCGGGTCGCCCGCGACGATCTCATGCGCGCGGGGCGTGATTGTACTGGAGATCGCCTGACGCGCGGACACGATCACGCCAAGCGAGAAGGTCGTGACCGCGAGCATCGAGGACGAGAGGACCGAAAGGATATTGAGCACCGTCTCGGCATCGCCAAGCTTCAGGAGCGCATCCGGCAGCAGGCCTGCCAGCGGGCGGCTTGCCCCGGCGGCGATGAAGGCCAGAATCGCGAAGGCCGTGGTGCGCACCCAGATCCGGCGTGTGAGGCGCCGCAGGTGAAAGATCGTCCGTGTGGCGATGGTCGTACTCATCTCATGTCCCCGGCCCCCTAACGCCCTCGCCGTGCGGCAGTTCCCAGGAACAGTTGCACGGGGTGCGGCGGCGTCTTGACATCCCCGCGCGCATGCCCCAAATCGGCAACCGGTGCGGGGCAGTAGCTCAGTTGGGAGAGCGCGTCGTTCGCAATGACGAGGTCAGGGGTTCGATCCCCCTCTGCTCCACCAGGATTTTCCCGCCCTCTGCGTCCATTTCCCCGCCGGTCACCTTCACGGCACGGTCCCGGTATGGCAAGGCCTTGCCGGTCCCCGGCCGTCGGTTATGGCATAACCCGAGACGCTGCCCTAGATAAGGGGCATGAGATATGCACGCGTCCTTGCCCCCGTCCTCGCCGCCTTCCTCGCGCTGCCCGCCCAGGCGGAAAAGCTGTCGCTGAACGCGATTTCCGCCTATCTCAACGGTCTGAAGACCGCCGAGGCCGACTTTCGCCAGACCAACGCCGACGGGTCCGTCTCGACCGGCCGGGTGCTGATACAGCGGCCCGGGCGGATGCGGTTCGAATATGCGCCGCCCGAGCAGACGCTGGTACTTGCCGCCGCCGGTCAGGTCGCGATCTTCGACGGCAAGTCGAACCAGCCGCCTGAACAATATCCGCTGTCGAAGACGCCGCTGAACCTGATCCTGGCCAAGACGGTCGATCTGTCGCGCGCCAAGATGGTCGTCGGCCACAGCGAGGTGGGCGGCATGACCGTGGTGACGGCGCAAGACCCGGCGCATCCCGAGCTGGGCACGATCGCGCTGTCGTTCTCGGCCGGTCCGGTCGCGCTGCGCCAGTGGACGGTCACGGACGAGGGGGGCGGGCAGACGACCGTCGTCCTCGGGCCGCTCGCGACCGGCAAGAGCTATTCGACCGACACGTTCTCGATCAATGCCGAGGCGGGCAAGCACAAACGGCCCGACAAGTAGGCCGCGCCCCGCTGCCTCAGATCCTGCCGCAGGCGATCAGCTGCATCTGGTACTGGTCGGCGCGCTGCGCGACCTCGGCCGCGACCCGCAAGAGCCAGGCCTTTTCGTTGTGGCTGCCGCGGGAATAGCCGCCGTGCCCCTCGTGATAGGCGAGGTACTGGCTCGCCGCGTCCCATTTCGAGATGCCGAGCTTGCGTTCGGACTGGTCCATGTACCAGCCCATGAAGTCGGTCGCGTCCTCAATCTTGTTGCGACGCGCGCCGAAGCTGCGGGTCGCCTCGACATAGTCGTCCCAGGTCCCGTCGAGCGCCTGCGAATAGCCGTAGGCCGAGCTGCGGCGCCCCGCCGGAATGAAGCCAAGCGCGTATTTTCGCGGGGTCTTGGCGTTCCCGATGAACTTGCTTTCCTGGTAGATCGTTGCCATCTGCACCGGCACCGGCACGCCCCAGCGCGCCTCGGCCCGCTTCATCGCATCAAGATACTGGGGCCGCTGCTCCACGATGGAACAGGCGTTGTCGAGATCGCGCGGCGCCGAATAGTTGCCGCCGCCGCAGGATACCAACAATAGCAGGATGGCCAGCCGCAGGGCCTTGCCGGAAACCTTCATACTGCCTCGCTCGATCTTCTTTTTCCGGGCAGTTTACGAAAATTCCGCGCGGGAGGAAATCACATTCCGGATGGCGGGCCGCCCGGCGGGGTTCCGCACTGTCGGGGGCGGGGTCACAGACTGTTTCCGAACGATTCGGTCTGGACCATGGACATCTCCGGACCCGCGGGTTTACACAAGGACCGTGGGGGCTGGTATATGTTGAAGTCGCGGGCGAAGTATGCGTTGGGTCAGGTGGTGCGGCATCGCAAGCACCCCTTCCGCGGCGTTGTGTTCGACGTCGACGCGATCTTTTCCAACACCGACGAATGGTATGCGGCGATCCCCGAGGACAGCCGGCCCAAGAAGGAACAGCCCTTCTATCACCTTCTGGCCGAGAATGACGACAGCTACTATGTCGCCTATGTCTCGGAACAGAACCTCGTCGCCGACTATTCCGGCGAGCCGGTGGAACATCCCGACCTGCCCGACCTCTTCGGCGACTTTCAGGACGGGCGCTATCCGCTGCACTTCCGCCTGAACTGACGCGGCCTAATAGCCAAGGGCGCAACCGTCCTTGCGCGGGTCGGAGGCGCCAATCAGGACGCCCCGTTCGTGGTCGATCAGGATCGCCTGCCCGCCGCCGAGCGGGTCTTGCGGCACCGTGAGCCGGTGCCCGAGGTCGGCAAGCGCGCGCGCCGTCGCCTCGGGGATGCCGCGCTCGAGCTTCAGCTCGCCGAATTCGGCCATGACGCGCGGCGCGTCGATGGCCGCCTGTGGCCCCAGTCCGTGGTCGAGCATGTTCGAGACCACCTGCGCATGACCCATCGGCTGGTAGGAGCCGCCCATCACGCCGAAGGGCATCAGGATGCGACCCCGCCGCGCCAGCATCGCCGGGATGATCGTGTGCATCGGGCGCTTGCCGCCCGCGGCCTCGTTCGGATGCCCCTTTTCGAGCGTGAACCCCGCGCCGCGGTTCTGGAAGAGGATGCCGAATTTTTCGGACGCGATGCCCGAACCGAAGCCCCAGTAGGTCGAATAGATCATCGAGACGGCCATCCGGTCGCGGTCGACGACCGTCAGATAGACCGTATCGCGGTGGATCGCCTCGGTCCGCCGTGGCACGGCGTCCAGCACCCGGCCCGGGTCGATCAGCGCGGCAAGCCGCGCGGCGGTCTCGTCCGAGAGCATGTGCTCCAGCCGCGCGGTGTGGTCCGGGTCGGCGATGAACCGGTCGCGCGCGTCATAGGCCAGCTTGGCGGCCTCGGCCTGAAGGTGGATGCGCTCCGGCCCGGTGGGATCGAGCGCCGCAAGATCAAAGTGAGAGAGGATCTTGAGCAGCAGGATGGCGGTGGCCCCCTGTCCGTTCGGCGGATGCTCCAGAAGACTGTGGCCACGATAGTCGCCACGGACGGGCTTGCCCCAGTCGCTGCGCACCTGTGCGAAATCCTCAAGGCCGTGGCTGCCGCCCCGCGCCGCGAGCGAGCGGACCATGTCCGCGGCGACCTCGCCCTCGTAAAACCCGGCGCGGCCCTCGCGCGCGATGCGGCGCAGCACCTCGGCCTGGCCGGGGGCGCGGAAGATCTCGCCGGCCTTCAGCGGCTGGCCGCCCGTCATGTAGAAATCGCGCGCGACGCCCGTCAGGCGCGCGCCGTCGTCCGGCCAGTCGAAGGCGACGCGCGGGGCGACCGGAACGCCTTCCTCCGCGTAACGGATCGCGGGCGCGAGGCATTCGGCAAGGCCGAGCCGGCCGTGACGCCCGGCCAGCGCGCAGAAGGCGTCGATCGCGCCGGGAATGGTGACGGACTCGATGCTCTCGGTACCGATGGTGGTGACGCCGCGGGCGCGCAGGGCCTCTGCCGACAGGCCCGCCGGCGCGCGGCCCGAACCGTTCAGCGCCAGAACCTCCTCGCTGCCGGCGGGCTTGACAAGGACGAAGCAATCCCCGCCGATGCCGCAGCTTTGCGGCTCGGCGAAGCCAAGCAACACCGCCCCGGCAATCGCGGCATCGGCGGCATTGCCGCCACGCTCAAGGATCTCGATCGCGACCTTCGCGGCCAGCGGATGCGAGGTCGCGCAAAGTCCGTTCGCGGCAAGAGCGGCAGAACGGCCGGGACGGTGAAAATCGCGGGAGAGGGACCACATGGTGCAGAGGCTAGCGCGGCGGAGCGCCATGGCAACAGGAATCGACCCTCGCGCGGCAGCTGCGCTCGGGTCGGGTCGTCGTATTTGTCGGGAAGGAAGACCTCGGCGCCGCGCAATGGGTGGGGGCTGTTGAACGCGACGCCGAGGGAAGCCTTAAGCAGCTACAGGGGCGATATAATTCCCGCATTCAGGCCGAGTTTGGGTGCGATTGCGGCATCTTTGCGGCAGTTGCATCAACCCCCGGCTGCGAGGGGAATGCGAAAGGTCAACAGGTTGTGGCCTGTGCGGCGCTCATAGGCCAGATCTGCCGTCAACTCCCGGATGAGCGCCCAGCCCCAGCCGCCCTCGGCCAGATCCTCGACCGCGTGCGCGACCTCGGGCATCAAGCCCGAGGGCAGCCGGCCACCCGGCATGGGGTGGCCGCGGTCCTCGATCCGGACATGCAGCGAATCGGCCGAAAGGCCAAGGCAGACGGTCACCGCGCCTGGCGGCATGTCGGCATAGCCGTGTTCCGCGACATTGTTCAGCACCTCGGCCAGCGCAAGTTCGGCCGCACCGAAGGCGCCGGCCGAGAGATTGCCCGCAAAGCGCGCCCGCACATCGGCGAGCGCCGCGCGGATCGCCCAGGGCTCGGCCGGAAAGCAGGTCCGGTAGGCGGACACGACACCCTTCGCGGCGCAATGCGCCTGATCGCACAAGGAAGAGAGCGGCCGCTCAGTGCACATTGCCGCGACGCTCCCCGGCCGACGGCGCGACGGAATGGATCGGAAAGACGCTGTCCATCCGGGTCAGGTGAAAGACCCGGCCGACATTCGGCGTCAGCGCCGCCAGCTGCAGCTGCCGCGCCGGCGCGAGAAACTTCATCACGGCGACGATGGCGCCGAGCCCCGAGCTGTCGATGAAATCAACCCGCGACAGGTCGAGGATCACCGGCCCGTCGCCGCCCTGCGTCAGCTCGCGCATCGTTTCCTTGAAGCGGATCGCGATGGATGCGTCGATCCGCGCTTCGCCCACGCGCACGATCTGGGCGCGGTCTTTCGTCTCGCTCGTCAAATTCATGGTGCCTCTCCGTCCGGGTGGCGCGAGGCTGGACGAAAATGCTTACTATTCGGTATGCGGGAAAGGGGACCGCGACGGGAGGACGAGATGCGCGCCGACTACGGGACGCTTGCCAGCGTGATCGCGAGCCTGACGGAGGACGAGACGGACGAGGTGGCGCTGATGGCGACCGTCGTCTGCGAGCTTCACCATGCCGACGACCGCTTCGACTGGACCGGCTTTTACCGGGTCACGGCGCCCGGGGTGCTGAAGATCGGCCCCTATCAGGGCGGTCACGGCTGCCTCGTCATCCCCTTCGCGCGCGGTGTCTGCGGCGCGGCGGCGCGCGAGGGGCGCGTGCAGATCGTGCCCGACGTCGAGGCCTTTCCCGGCCACATCGCGTGTTCCTCCTCGACAAGGTCCGAGATCGTGCTGCCGGTCTTCGGGCGGGGCGGGCGGCTGATCGGCGTTCTCGACATCGACAGCGACCGGCCGGGCGCCTTTGACGGCGCGGATGCCGAGGGGCTCTCGGCGATCCTGACGTCGGTCTTTGGCGCACTCTGACGCATCCGGGCGCCAAGGGCACCCCTGCGCATGGCAGGATGGCTCCATGACCGACACATCTCCATATTCCGGCGGCTGCCACTGCGGCGCGGTTGCCTTCACGGCGACGGGGCCGCTGCGCGATGTCCTTGCCTGCCATTGCGGTCAGTGTCGAAGGACCTCGGGCCACTACTGGGCGGCGACCTCTGTCCCGCTCGACCGGTTCAGCGTGACAAGGGACGACGGATTGGTCTGGTACCGGTCATCGACAACCGCCACGCGCGGCTTCTGCCGCCGGTGCGGCGCGAGCCTGTTCTGGAAGCCCGAGGGCGAGGAACGGATGGCGATTGCCGCGGGCGCGTTCGACGGTGATCCTCCCTTCCAACTCGCGGGCCACATCTTCACCGGGGACGCCGGCGACTATTATGCGCCCGAAGGCCCGCCACCGGCCGCCTCCACGCCCCCGGGGACCCTGCAGGCGGCCTGCCTCTGCGGCGGCTGCGCCTTTGAACTGCCGGCGCCGGCGGGCGAGGTGACAGCCTGCCATTGTCACCAGTGCCGGCGGCTCTCGGGCCATTACTCGGCCTCGTTCGACACAGACGAGGCGGCGCTGGTCTGGCGGGCGCGCAGGACGCTGGCGGCCTATCGCACCCCGGGCGGCGGCACGCGCGGCTTTTGCGATGGCTGCGGGGCGAGCCTGTGGTTCCGCGCGGCGGACGGCGCCTTTTCGGTCGAGGCAGGCGTGGTCAGCGCCCCGACGGGCGGACGCCTCGCGGCGCATATCTTCACGGCCGAGAAGGGCGCCTACTATCACATCGACGACGGCCTGCCCCGGTCGCCGGGCGCCTGAGCCGCCTCAGAGCCGCCGGCTCGGCACGAAGGCATAGCCCTCGGGCGACAGGATCACCGCCTCGCGCAGCCCGTGCGGCTTGTCGGCGGGCGGCTGGAGCACCGTGGCATCCGGCCGGCCTTCTGCGCGCCGGGCCGCGTCATCGGGATTGACCTCGTAGAGGCGGACCTCGATCCCGGCGCCACGCGCTCCCGCCTCGGGCAGAAGGCCGAGGATCGGATGGCGCGAGAAGGTTCTGTCCGAATGCAGCTGAAGAAGCGCCCCGCCGAGGGACAGGATCGCGAAATCGTCCGAGAGCCGGTGCGCCCGCATCCCGAAGACTTCGCCGAGGAACGCCGCAAGCGCCCGGACGTCGCGCGTCAGAAGGTTCAGCCCGATGCCCGTCAGGGCCTTGCCAAAGTCCTCAGGGGACACAGTCTCGTAGTCCATGGCGCTTCCCGACAGGTTCGGCGAAGCCTCTCCCAAGCCATCACGCCGGTCAATCCCGACTTGACGGGGCGATTGTCATCGGTCAGCGCTGGGACGGCACAAGGGTGGAGGGCGAGGTGGCGGATATCGTGCTTCTGGACGGCGGCATGGGGCAGGAACTGATCGCGCGCTCGGGCGATGCGCCGACGCCGCTCTGGTCGACGCAGGTGATGATCGACCACCCCGGCCTAGTCCGGCAGGTCCATGCCGACTATTTCGCCGCCGGGGCGACGGTCGCGACGACGAACACCTATGCGATCCACCACGATCGCCTGGTAAAGTTCGGCCTCGACGACCGCTTCGCCGCGCTCCACGCCCAGGCGCTGGCCGAGGCGCAGGCGGCGCGGAAGGCGCACGGGGTCGGCCGGATCGCCGGATCGCTCGGGCCCCTCGTCGCCTCCTACCGGCCTGAAACGCACCCGCCCCATGCCGAGGCGGTCGCGAAATACGCCGAGATCGCGGGGCTGCTCGCACCCGGGGTCGATCTTCTTCTGGCCGAGACTGTCGCCTCGTTGCCCCATGCCCGCGCCGTGCTGGAGGGCGCGCTGACGGCCGGCAAACCGGTCTGGCTGTCGGTCACGCTCGACGACGAGAACGGCACGCGCCTGCGCTCGGGCGAGGCCGTGGCGGATCTAGCCGCGATCGCGTCAGGCGGCGCCTCGGCAATCCTCGCCAACTGCTCGGCGCCCGAGGCGATGGCGGCGGCGCTGGAGGTCTTCGCGGAGTTCGGCCTGCCCTATGGGGCCTATGCCAATGGCTTCCAGCAGATCACCAAGGAATTCCTCAAGGACAGCCCGACCGTCGATGCCCTGAGCGCGCGCCCCGAGATGACGCCGGCCCGCTATGCCGATTTCGTGCTGCGCTGGGTGGACATGGGCGCGACGATCATCGGCGGCTGCTGCGAGACGACGCCCGCCCATATCGCCGAGATCGCGCGCCGCCTGACCGCCGCGGGGCACCGCATCGTCTGAGGGATGCGCCTCGCGCGCGCCCGTGCTATCGGGCCAGGATGAGTGACGATGTCTATGCCCCGCCCGACGAGCCCCTGCGCGTGATCTATGCCGACCACGCGGTGCTGGTCATCGACAAGCCCGCCGGTCTGCTGACCGTGCCCGGCCGCGGCGAGGATCTGGCCGACTGCCTGATCGCCCGGGTCCATAACCTGCACCCCGAGGCGCTTCTGGTGCACCGGCTCGACCGCGACACCTCGGGTGTCATCGTCTTTGCCCTGACGCGGCACGCGCAGCGGGTTCTCTCGGCCCAGTTCGAGGATCGCAAGACCAAGAAGGCCTATCGGGCCCGCCTTTGGGGGCACCTTCAGCCGAAGGAGGGGCGGGTGGATCTGCCGCTGATCGTCGACTGGCCGAACCGCCCCCGCCAGCATGTGAACCACGACAGCGGCAAGCCCGCGGTCACCGACTGGAAGGTCCTGGGCCACGATCCGGACGGCACGACGCGGGTGCGGCTGTTCCCGCTGACCGGGCGCAGCCATCAACTACGCGTCCACATGCAGGCGCTCGGCCATCCGATCCTCGGCGATCCTCTCTATGCGGACGGCCCCGCCCGCGACTTTCCGCGCCTCATGCTTCACGCCGAGAGCCTGCGGTTTTCCCACCCCGAGACCGGCAAGGGCATGACCTTCACCGCGCCGGTCCCGTTCCGGTGATCGAGCGGCGGCACGAGGGCGGCGGGCGCCGCTCACGCGCGCTCTTCTCGGACTGCGGCGCCTATCGCTATCTTCTGGAGCGCGACTGGGCGCCCGGTCCTCGGCTTCTCTGGGTGCTGCTCAATCCCTCGACCGCGGACGAAGCGCGCAACGACCCGACCATCGAGCGCTGCGAGAGGCGGGCGCGGGCGCTTGGCTATGGCGGCCTTGCCGTCGCGAACCTCTTCGCCTTTCGCGTGACGCGTCCGGCGGATCTGAAACGCGCCGCCGACCCGGTCGGAGCGCAGACCGACCGCATCCTGCGCAGGGCGGCGCGCAGCGCGGGCGCCGTTCTCTGCGGCTGGGGAACACACGGCGCGCTTCTGGGGCGAGGTGCGGCGGTGGAGGCGCTGCTGCGGCGCGAGGGCCTGGCCCTCCTTGCGCTTGGCCTGACCCGGCAGGGCCATCCGCGCCACCCGCTTTATGTCGCCTATGACGTGGCGCCGATGCCCTGGGCCGGGGCGGAGAATACCGACAATTGAGCCGAATTTCCCCGGCATTTGCCACTTCTTAAAGGGTCCGCGCGCCTGATGCGTCAGGGGTGTGCCGGTGGGGACCGGCGCGGCGACAAGGGGTGCGACATGTTGATGATGGTGGGACTGCTCGGCGTCGTGATGGCCGGGATCGCCGTCGATTTCTCGGGCATTTTCGGCGGCGACGACGAGGAGGCGGCAAGCGGCCCTGTCGAGGGCGGCGACGATACCGCCGGGGATCCCTCGATCGAGGGCACGCCGCTTGAGGATATCATCGTCGGGACCGATGGCGACGACGTCATCGACGGTCTGGATGGCGACGATCAGATCGGCGGCGGCGCGGGCGACGACACGCTGGACGGCGGCGCGGGGGCGGACGATCTGCATGGACAGGACGGCGACGATCTCCTGCTGGGCGGGACCGGCGACGACACCCTTGCCGGCGGGGCGGGCCTCGACACCCTTGACGGCGCGGCGGGAGACGACAGCCTCGCGGGCTGCGAGGATGTCGATGTGCTGCGCGGCGGCGATGGCGACGATTCCATGATCGGCGGCGGCGGGGCCGACCAGCTTTCCGGCGTCGCGGGCAATGACGCGCTGCAGGGCGGCGAGGGCAACGACATCCTGATCGGCGGCATGGGACAGGACACGCTGATGGGCGGGGCGGGCGACGACCGCCTGGACGGCAGCGCCCTCGACCGCACCGGCGCCGATGCGGACGGGCGCGACTACCTGAACGGCGGCACCGGCAATGACACGCTGATCCTCGGACAGGACGACTGGGCGACCGGCGGCGAGGGCGCGGACAGCTTCGTCCTGTCGGACTGGCTGGCCGAAAGCACCGGCGAGCAGACCGTCGAGGACTACGATGCCGGCACCGACCAGCTGGTGATCGTGTTCGACCCGCTCGCGCATCCCGACCCCGAGGTGACGGTCGAACCCGACCCCTCGACCGAGGGCGCGGTGCATGTCCTCTTTGACGGCACGGTGATCGCGCGGGTGCTGGATTGTCCGGACCTCACGCCCGACCAGATCGAGCTTGTCGCCGAGCATGAGGTCGCCGCCGCCTGATCCGGCGAAAACCCTTCCATTGCGCGCCGATTCCCCCTATATGCCCGCATCCGCGCTGAAACGCGGAGCCTCCAAGGGCCCTGCTGGACGACATCCCGGCTTGCGCCATGACCCAGACCCGAAAGGAGACCCCGATGTCGATCACGGCCGAAGACAAAGCCCGCGTGATGAAGGAATTCGCGACCAAGGAAGGCGACACCGGTTCGCCCGAGGTTCAGGTCGCCATCCTGTCGTCCCGCATCGCCACGCTGACTGAGCACTTCAAGACCCATGCGAAGGACAACCATTCGCGCCGGGGCCTCCTGAAGCTCGTTGCGCAGCGCCGCAAGCTTCTCGACTACCTCAAGAAGAACGACGAAGGCCGCTACCAGACGCTGATCCAGCGCCTCGGCATCCGCCGCTAAATCGTTCCGACTGCCGATCTGGACGCCCGCGCCGCAAGGAGCGGGCGTTTTCATGACTGCGATGTGCCGAAACGCGCCGCACGATGACGTGAGCGCCTTTGAGACGACCGCGCTTCCTCTACCCCCGAGAGGCCCGATGCCAGATCCTCGGTGGGGTGGAGGCTAAAGTCCCGACATTTGGACCTGCTGCGCGCTCGACAATCGGCTTCCCAACCTGCCCGAATTCCTGTATGGCCCCCGTCCATCTGTGACGTGAGCCCATGCCCCCGGGCGCATGCGATAGGATTGGGGGCGGCGGCAATGGGGCCGCCATAGGAACGGGAGACCCGGGATTGGGCCCGGGAGTGCTCCCAAGAGGAAACGATACATGTTCAACGTGACAAAGAAATCCATCCAGTGGGGCCAGGAAGAGCTCACGCTGGAAACGGGAAAGGTCGCCCGCCAGGCCGACGGTTCGGTCATCGCCACGCTCGGCGAGACGAGCGTGATGGCCAACGTGACCTTCGCGAAAGCCGCGAAGCCGGGCCAGGACTTCTTCCCCCTGACCGTTCACTACCAGGAAAGATACTATGCCGCGGGCAAGGTGCCCGGCGGCTTTTTCAAGCGTGAAGGCCGTCCGACCGAGAAAGAGACGCTGACCTCGCGTCTGATCGACCGTCCGATCCGCCCGCTCTTCGTCGAGGGCTTCAAGAACGAGGTGCTGATCATCTGCACCGTTCTCAGCCATGACCTCGTCAACGACCCCGACATCGTCGCGATGATCGCGGCCTCGGCGGCGCTGACCATCTCGGGCGTTCCTTTCATGGGCCCGATCGGCGCGGCGCGCGTCGGCTTCGCGAACGGCGACTACGTGCTGAACCCCGAAGTCGCTGACATGGACCAGTTGCGCATGAACCCCGAGCAGCGGCTCGACCTTGTCATCGCCGGCACCAAGGACGCCGTGATGATGGTGGAATCCGAAGCCTACGAGCTTTCGGAAGCCGAGATGCTGGGCGCCGTGAAGTTCGGTCACGAGCAGATGCAGCCGGTGATCGACCTTATCATCGACTTCGCCGAGGCCGCCGCCAAGGAACCCTTCGACTTCAGCCCGCCGGACTATTCGGCGCTTTACGGGCGCGTGAAGGCCGCGGGCGAGACGCAGATGCGCGCTGCCTTCGCGATCAAGGACAAGCAGGACCGCACCAACGCGATCGCGGCCGCCGTTGCCGCGATCAAGGGCGCGCTGGGCGAAGAGGACCTCGCCGACGAGAACCTCGGTTCGGCGATCAAGAAGCTGGAATCCTCGATCCTGAGGGGCGACGTGGTTGCCAACGGCATCCGTATCGACGGCCGCGACACCAAGACGGTCCGTCCGATCGTGTCCGAGGTCGGCATCCTGCCCCGGACCCATGGCTCCGCGCTGTTCACCCGCGGCGAGACGCAAGGCCTTGTCATCACCACGCTCGGCACGGGCGACGATGAGCAGATCATCGACGCGCTGCATGGCAACTACCGGTCCAATTTCCTCTTGCACTACAACTTCCCGCCCTATTCGGTCGGCGAGGTTGGCCGCTTCGGTCCTCCGGGCCGCCGCGAGATCGGCCACTGCAAGCTTGCCCGGCGCGCGCTTCAGGCGGTTCTGCCGGCCCCCACCGACTTCCCCTACACAATCCGCCTTGCGTCGGAGAACACGGAATCGAACGGGTCTTCTTCCATGGCCACGGTC
>JAGRDU010000180.1:0-646 GCA_020446905.1 Paracoccaceae bacterium
GCACGTCGACCAGCGTCAGGATCGGAATCTCGAACGCGTCGCAGAAGCGGACGAACCGCGCGGCCTTGCGGCTGCTGTCGATGTCGAGGCAGCCGGCCAGAACCATCGGCTGGTTGGCGACGACGCCCACAGTCTGCCCCTCGATCCGGATGAAACCGGTGATGATGTTGCCCGCGTAATCCTTCTGGATCTCGTAGAAATCCCCCTCGTCCGCGACCTTCAGGATCAGTTCCTTCATGTCGTAGGGCTGGTTCGGGTTGTCCGGGATCAGCGTGTCGAGGCTGTCCTCGATGCGCGCGACATCGTCGAAGAAGGGGCGCGTCGGCGCCTTTTCGCGGTTGTTCAGGGGAAGGAAATCGACGAGCCGGCGCACTTCGGCCAGCGCCTCGACGTCATTTTCGAAGGCACCGTCGGCGACGGAGGATTTTTTCGTGTGGGTCGATGCACCACCCAGTTCCTCGGCGGTCACGATCTCGTTCGTGACGGTCTTCACCACGTCGGGACCGGTGACGAACATGTAGGAGGTGTCCTTCACCATGAAGATAAAGTCGGTCATCGCCGGGGAATAGACCGCGCCGCCCGCGCAGGGGCCCATGATGACGGAAATCTGCGGCACCACGCCCGAGGCCATGATGTTGCGCTGGAA
>JAGRDU010000180.1:766-3105 GCA_020446905.1 Paracoccaceae bacterium
TGCAGATCTTCTGGGCGTGGGTTTCCGACAGGGATCCGCCGAAGACGGTGAAGTCCTGAGAGAAGACATAGACCATGCGGCCGTTGATCGTGCCCCAGCCAGTGACGACGCCGTCGCCGGCGGGCCGGTCCGCCTCCATGCCGAAGTCGGTGCAGCGGTGGGCGACGAACATGTCGAACTCCTCGAACGAGCCCTCGTCGAGCAGAAGCTCGATCCGCTCGCGCGCCGTCAGCTTGCCGCGGGCGTGCTGGGCGTCGATACGGCGCTGGCCGCCCCCGAGCCGGGCGGTGGCGCGACGTGCTTCGAGTTGTTCGAGAATGTCTTTCATGGTCTCCCCCTTGGCGGATGGCGCACCCTATAGCGGCGCCCGCCCGCGGCAAAGCGGTTTCCCGAAAATTTGCAACTTTTTCGCATGACGCGTTTTGCGAATTGAATATCCGCAAATTTCTCGCCCTTCCGGGCCAGACGCGGGCACAGTATACGGGGAGCTGCCGCAACGAGGAAGCGCCATGCCATCCCTGCCCGCCCCCATCGTCACCATCGGACTCCTTCTCGCCTCGAACGTCTTCATGACCTTCGCCTGGTATGGCCATCTCAAGTTCAAGTCGGCCCCGCTCCTGACCGTGATCCTCGTGAGCTGGGGCATCGCCTTCTTCGAGTACCTCCTGCAGGTTCCGGCCAACCGGATTGGCCATGGCACCTTCAGCGCGGCGGAGCTGAAGACCATCCAGGAGGTCATCACCCTCACCGTCTTCGCGGTCTTCTCGGTCACCTATCTCGGCGAGGCGCTGCGCTGGAACCACGCCGTGGGCTTTGCGTTCATCGCCGCGGGCGCGTTCTTTGTCTTTCACCGCTGGACCTGAGCGGGCCGATATGCACAGGCGCCTGTGCGCACCGGCCATGGACCCGCCCCGCCATAGAACGTAGATCCTGAAAATGACCGCTGCGCCGCCCCCTGAAAGACCCGTCGTCCGGTTCCTCGACCGGACGAGTCCGCCCCATATCGCGACCCTCGTCGCGGTCACGGGCATTTCGGCCCTGACGATGAACATCTTCCTGCCGTCGCTGCCGGGGATGACCGCGTGGTTCGGGACCGACTACCGGGTGATGCAGCTCTCCGTCTCGCTCTACCTCGGCTTCAGCGCCGGGCTGCAGGTCATCATCGGCCCGATTTCCGACCGCTTCGGCCGCCGCCCGGTTCTCTTGTGGTCGATCGCGCTCTTCCTTCTTGCGACGGTGGGCACGCTACTTGCCCCGAACACCGGCAGCTTTCTCCTCTTCCGGATGCTGCAGGCGGTGGTCGCCGCCGGCATGGTGCTGAGCCGCGCGGTCATCCGCGACATGGTCCCGGTCGAGGAGGCCGCCTCGATGCTGGGCTATGTCACGATGGGCATGTCGATGGTGCCGATGGTCGGGCCGATGATCGGCGGCATCCTCGACGAGGCCTATGGCTGGCAGGCCAACTTCGCGCTTCTGCTGATCCTAGGGATTGCGACGTTCTGGTTGCTCTGGTCCGACCTCGGCGAGACCTCGACCGGGCCGCGCATCCGCTTTGCCGAGCAGATCCAGCAATACCCCGAACTGCTGACCTCACCGCGCTTCTGGGGCTATTCCATGGCCGCGGCCTTCGCCTCGGGCGCCTTCTTCGCCTATCTCGGCGGCGCGCCTTACGTCGGCAGCGAGGTGTTCCACCTGCCGCCCGGCCGGCTTGGGCTTTATCTCGCCGCGCCGGCGCTGGGATATGCCTATGGTAACTACCTATCCGGGCGGTACGCGGCGCGGATCGGGATCGACCGGATGATCCTTGGCGGCGCGGTGCTGACGGTGGCCGCGATGGCCCTGCTGACGGTGCTGTGCCTCGGCAGCATCGCAGGGCCCGGAATTTTCTTCGGCCTCGTCATCGCGGTCGGGCTTGGCAACGGAATGGTCCTGCCCTCGGCCAACGCCGGGATGCTGTCGGTGCGGCCCGGACTGTCGGGAACCGCCTCGGGCCTTGGCGGCGCAATCATGATCGGCGGCGGCGCCGGGCTTTCGGCGCTGGCCGGCTGGGCGCTCGGGCTTGGTGGCGGGGCGGCGCCGCTTGCCGCGCTGATGCTCGCCTGCGCCATGGCGGCGGTCGCCTCGATCCTCCTGGTGATCCGCCGGAACGCGCGGTTGCTGCGCGGCTGACGCTTGGCGATCGGGTTTGCAAATGCTATCGTCCGCTTAGCAAACTCAGACCGGAGCGACGATGGCGACGCAGAAACTCTATGCCGGCGTGAAGTTGCGCGAGACGCGCGCCCGGCTTGGCCTGACGCAGAAGGCCTTTGCCACCAAGCTCGGCGTCTCGCTGCCCTATC
>JAGRDU010000181.1 GCA_020446905.1 Paracoccaceae bacterium
CGGCCTTGATGTCGCGGCAGTAGACGGGCGACTTGTCGCGGCGGTAGGCGACGACGATGTCGCCGAGGCGCCGCTGTAGGTCCTTCAGGTCCTTCGAGAGGCAGAGGATCGCCATGACCTCCGAGGCGACCGTGATGTCGAAACCGGTCTGGCGCGGGAAGCCGTTCGACACGCCGCCGAGCGAGGTGACGATGTCCCTCAGCGCGCGGTCGTTCATGTCCATCACGCGGCGCCAGACGACACGGCGCTCGTCGATCTGCAGCTCGTTGCCCCAGTAGATGTGGTTGTCGATCATCGCGGAGAGGAGGTTGTGCGCCGAGGTGATCGCGTGGAAGTCNNAGGTTCATCTCCTCCATCGGCACGATCTGTGCATAGCCGCCGCCAGCCGCGCCGCCCTTCATGCCGAAGTTGGGACCAAGCGAGGCTTCACGGATGCAGACGACCGCCTTCTTGCCGATCCGGTTCAGGCCGTCGCCAAGGCCGACGGTGGTGGTCGTCTTGCCCTCGCCCGCCGGCGTCGGGTTGATCGCGGTGACAAGGATCAGCTTGCCGTCGGGGCGCCCCTCGAGCGAGGCGATGAAGTCCTGCCCGACCTTGGCCTTGTCATGGCCGTAGGGAAGAAGATGCTCGGCCGGAATGCCAAGCTTGTCGCCGATCTCCTGGATCGGCCGTTTCTTCGCCTCACGCGCGATTTCGATATCTGTCTTGACGGCCACGGTTTCGTCCTCCCTGCCGGATCATTGCGGGCTTCTCCTCGCGCTATACCGTTCGCCCGCCCGCGCGCGAGGAAGGATTGCGACCTTTCGACCCGCAGAATCGCCAGCCGCCCCCGCGCGGCAGGAGGGAACTTTCCGATCGTCGTCACGTTGACCGGGAAACTCCTCAGACAGCGGAAAGGAAACCCTGTGCGTATGCCGACCCTGATCTTCCAGACGAGTTTCGCGCTCGGCCTCGCGGCGGCGGCCTCGCTGATGATTCTCGCAGGCTGAAGGGCCGGCGACGGATCAGACGGCGAGGGTGAAGAACAGCCTGCGGAACGGAAAGAGGACCGACCCGTCCGGCTCGACGGGATAGGCGGCCGCAAGCGCCGATTCGTAGCGTGCGACGAAGTCGCGCGCCTCGGCGGCGGTCAGCCGGTCGAGGAAGGGGCGCATCGCCGTCGATTCCGTGAAGCGCCGGACCGGATGGCCCTCGGCCACCGGGTCGAGGCGTTGGACATATTCGGTTTCCCAGACATCGACACGGCCGTGCGGTGTCAGCATCCTCTGATATTCGACCGGTGTCGAAACGGGCGCACGCCAAGCAGCAAGGTCGAAGCGGTCCGGGAACATTTCGGATGCGAAGTCGCGCAGGAAACGGTGTGATGGCGCGCCATACTGGCGCGGCATCTGCACCGCAAGCACCCCGCCCGGCGCCAGATGTGACGCGAGCCGCGGCATCAGAACCTCATGTTCCGGCAGCCACTGCAGGGCGGCGTTCGAGAAGATCAGCGCCACAGGCGCCTCCGGCACCCAGCGCGCGGCGTCCGCCTCGCTCAGGATGTCGTATTTGCCCGCCCCTTCTGCTGCCGTGAGCATCGCGGGTGATGCGTCGATCCCGATGATCTTGCGTTCCGGCGCGAAGCGCGCCCGCAGCGCCGGGCCGGCCGCGCCGTTGCCGCAGCCAAGATCGACGATCCCACCGCCGGGGAGCTTACCGACATGCGCCAGAAGATCGAGCGCGGGCCTGAGGCGCAACCCGCCGAAGCGGGCGTAGCTTTCGGGGTTCCAGTCCTTGGCGGGGCTCATGGACGCCGCTCCGGAAGGCCCTGGCCGGTCAGGCCGAGGGCTCAGGCTCCATACCGCCGCCTTTCGGCGCGCGGGGCTTCTTGGTCTTCGGGATCGCCGTCAGCGAGGGGGTCTCGGCCACCGCCTCGGCTCCGCCGCCGGCATCGTCGTCCGAACTCGGCTTCTCGCCACGGATCACCTTCAGCATGTCCTCGCCGGTCAGTGTCTCGTATTCGAGAAGACCCTGGGCAAGGTTTTCCATCTCGTCCCAGTTGTCCTTGAGGATGGTCTTGGCCCGCTCGAAGGCCTCGTCCACCAGCCGGCGCACCTCCTGGTCGATGATCTCGCGGCTCTCGTCCGAGGCGTTGAAGGTCGACTGGCTGCCCAGGAAGCTTTCCTGGGTCGAGGTATAGTTGATGTTGCCAAGCTTGTCGGACATGCCCCACTGGCTGACCATGGCGGTCGCAAGGCGTGTCACCATCTGGATGTCCGAGAAGGCACCGTTGGTCACGTTCTGCGGGCCAAAGACCAGCTCCTCGGCCGCCTTGCCGCCCATGGTCGAGGCAAGCCGCGACAGCGCGCTTTCGCGTGTCATCGACAGCTTGTCGCGCTCAGGCAGATAGAAGGTGACACCGAGCGCGCGGCCGCGCGGGATGATCGTGACCTTGTGGACGGGGTCGTGCTGCGGCACATGAAGGCCGACGATGGCATGGCCCGCCTCGTGGTAGGCGGTCAGCTTCTTCTCGTCCTCGGTCATCACCATGGAACGCCGCTCAGGCCCCATCATGACCTTGTCCTTGGCCTTCTCGAAATCGTCGAGGGTCACGAAACGCTTGCCGATCCGCGCCGCGATCAGCGCGGCCTCGTTCACAAGGTTAGCAAGGTCGGCGCCAGAGAAGCCCGGCGTGCCGCGCGCGATGATGCGCAGGTCCACATCGGGGCCAAGCGGCACCTTGCGGGCGTGGACGGTCAGGATCTTCTCGCGGCCCTTGATGTCCGGGTTCGGCACCTGCACCTGCCGGTCGAACCGGCCCGGACGCAGCAGCGCGGGGTCAAGCACGTCAGGCCGGTTGGTGGCGGCGATGATGATGACACCCTCGTTCGCCTCGAACCCGTCCATCTCGACCAGCACCTGGTTCCGCGTCTGCTCGCGCTCGTCGTTGCCGCCGCCGTAGCCCGCCACACGATGCCGGCGGACGGCGTCGATCGCCTTGAT
>JAGRDU010000182.1:0-811 GCA_020446905.1 Paracoccaceae bacterium
GGCTTCATGTTCGACGGCTCCTCGATCGCCGGCTGGAAGTCGATCGACCAGTCCGACATGAAGCTGATCCCGGATGCGAAATCGGTCTATATCGACCCGTTCTATGCGGAAAAGACCATGTGTGTGCACTGCACCGTGGTCGAGCCGGACACCGGCGAGCCCTATTCGCGCGACCCGCGCGGCACCGCGCTGAAGGCCGAGGCCTACCTCAAGTCCTCGGGCATCGGCGACACCTCCTACTTCGGGCCGGAAGCCGAGTTCTTCATCTTCGACGACGTCCGCTATTCGGTCGCGCCGAACAAGGTGTCCTTCCAGATCGACGCCGAGAACGCGGCCTGGAACACGGATGCCGACTACGAGATGGGTAACCTCGCCCACCGTCCGACCTACAAAGGCGGCTACTTCCCGGTGAACCCGTCGGACGAGGCGCAGGACATCCGCTCCGAGATGCTCTCGACCATGAAGCGCATGGGCATGAAGGTCGACAAGCACCACCACGAGGTCGCGACCTGCCAGCACGAGCTGGGTCTGATCTTCGGGACGCTGACCGAACAGGCCGACAACCTCCTGAAGTACAAGTACGTCATCCACAACGTCGCGCAGGCCTACGGCAAGACCGTGACCTTCATGCCGAAGCCGATGAAGGGCGACAACGGCTCGGGGATGCACGTGAACATGTCGATCTGGAAGGACGGCAAGCCCCTCTTTGCGGGCGACAAGTATGCCGATCTTTCGCAGGAGGCGCTCTACTTCATCGGCGGCATCCTGAAGCACGCCAAGGCGCTGAACGCCTTCACCAACCCGGGCACCA
>JAGRDU010000182.1:850-4444 GCA_020446905.1 Paracoccaceae bacterium
TGCGCGCCTATTCGGCCCGCAACCGGTCGGGCTGCGTGCGGATTCCGTGGACGGAAAGCCCGAAGGCCAAGCGCGTCGAGGCCCGCTTCCCGGACCCGTCGTCGAACCCCTATCTCTGCTTCGCCGCGCTTCTGATGGCCGGCCTCGACGGGATCAGGAACAAGATCGACCCGGGCCCCGCGTCGGACAAGGACCTCTACGACCTGCCGCCCGAAGAGCTGGCGGAAATCCCGACCGTCTGCGGCTCGCTCCGCGAGGCGCTGGAAGAGCTCGAGAAGGATCACGAGTTCCTCCTGGCCGGCGATGTCTTCACCAAGGACCAGATCGAGGGCTATGCCGCGCTGAAGTGGGAAGAGGTCTACGCCTACGAACACACGCCGCATCCGATCGAGTACCAGATGTACTACAGCTGCTGACCCGGTTCAGGTCAGGGAAAGGGCGCCTTCGGGCGCCCTTTTCGCAAGCCCGCGCCCCCATGCCCCAAGATTCCCTCAAACTGCCGCAAACAGGGCGAACTCGGGCCGCAGTCGCCTGCGAGTCCTTCTTCACGGTTGGAATGCTCAGAAGGGGTATTCGGGTATGAGGAAGCGGCCCATCGAAGGGCGGGCGGACGTCGGGATCCCCGCAGCATGCGTCGTCGCCTGGCAGCTCCGGCGGCTCGACGAGACGACCATCGCGCGCTGGACCGAGGGCACGATGCGGCGGCTTGAAACCCCGAGCGCCGTCGATCTCGCAAAGCGCCCCGACACGCTCGCGCGCCTGTCGCGCCTCTTCGAGGCCTGACCACCTTTCCCGCAAGACCTACGCGGCGCCACGCCGAATGACGGTCGTATGGATCGCGAAAACGACCGCCCCCGTGCGCGGCAGCCGGAAGACCGTCTGACGCTCGCTGCGCTCGAAAGGGCTGTCGGGCGCCCCGACCTTGCGGCGCATTGCCTCGGTATAGGGCTGGAAGAGGTCGGAGTTGTCGTAGCGCAAGAGGTTCGCGCGCCAGAGCGGCCGCCCCGCCTGCACCCCGTCGAAGAGCCTTTGCACCCGGGCCGCGATCCCGTCGTCGTAGGCGGGCACCGGCACGTGGATCCGCGTGAGCGGGCGCCCGAGCTTTTCCGCCAGCGTCCAGGCCGCCGGAAAGCAGAGAAGCGCGGCGCTCAGGACATGCTCCTCCCCGCGCCGTTCAAGGATGCAGATGTCCTCCTGGATGAGGCGGGAGAGTGTCAGGAGGGGATCGGTGCGGTCGACCGCGACCTCGACACCGTCCGGCCGGATCACGCTCCCCTCCGAGATCCGGAAATCGCGCCGCCGGGCGCACTCATCCAGAATGACCTCAAGTGCCTCGGCGGCGGCGTGTTCCGCGCCCGGCGTCGATCCGATCACCAACCCGCGGTCCGCCGCGATCAGCCGCGCCTTTTCGGCCAGCTGCCCGGCATATGCGTCATCGACCGTCAGCAGCGCGCCCTCGGGCACCGGTTGCATGCTGGGCAACCGCGCCGCTGCGGCGGCGCGCTGCGCCTCGGGAATGCGGTTCTGGAGGATGTGGGCGGGCTGCATGCCATCTTCTCGCCGATCCTCTGGCGGAACGCCAGCACCCCCGCGACAAACCCGACAGGACGTGTCGGGAACGGAAGCGCCTGCCCCGCTCCGCCCGGAAGAATGGCTGCCATGACAGCGGAGGAACGGCCGATGACCGACCACTACAGCGCAAGGCGCAAGATCGACCCGAGCCGGGGCGACCGGCTCGGCGACGGCACCCCGAACGACAATGACCGGGTCGAGATCGGCCCGACGCAACTCGCGTTCCGCGAATGGGAAGCGGCAGGGCTGACCCTGCCGAACCTCGCCCGGATGCGCGAGGACCGGCTGAGACGGCTGGTCGCCGCGCTTCAGGCGCGCGACTATGGCGGCGTGCTGATGTTCGATCCGATGAACATCCGCTACGCCACCGATACGACCAACATGCAGCTCTGGAACGCCCATAACCCGTTCCGCGCCTGCCTCGTCTGCGCCGACGGGCACATGGTCATCTGGGAATACAAGAACGCGCCCTTCCTCGTCTCCTTCAATCCGCTCGTGAAGGAGATCCGCTCGGGCGCCTCGTTCTTCTACGCCGTCTCGGGCGATCTTGGCGGGCGCGACGCGGATGCCTTCGCCGGTCAGATCGACGAGGTGATGCGCGCCCATGCCGGGGCGAACCGGCGCCTCGCGGTCGACAAGATCCAGATCCACGGGCTCCGCGCGCTGGAACGCGCCGGTTTCGACGTGCTGGAGGGCGAGGAGCTGACCGAGCGCACGCGGGCGATCAAGGGACCGGACGAGGTCATCGCGATGCGCTGCGCGATGCATGCCTGCCAGGCGTCGATTGCCGAGATGGAAGAGTTCACCAGACAAAACGTACCATCCGGGACGGTCAGCGAAGATGACATCTGGGCAGAGCTGCACAAATCGAACATCCGGCGCGGCGGCGAGTGGATCGAGACCCGGCTCCTCGCCTCTGGCCCGCGCACCAACCCCTGGTTTCAGGAATGCGGGCCGAGGGTGGTGCAGCCGAACGAGATCGTCGCCTTCGACACCGACCTGATCGGCGCCTACGGTATCTGCATCGACATCTCCCGCACCTGGTGGGTCGGCGATGCGCGCCCGACCAACGCGATGGTTTCGGCGATGGCGCACGCGCTTGACCATATCCGCGACCATCAGGCGCGGCTGAAGCCGGGCGTGACGATCCGCGAGTTGGTGCAGGAAGGCCACCGGCTTGAGGATCGCTACTGGAAGCAAAAGTATTCCTGCAAGATGCACGGCGTCGGGCTGTGCGACGAGTGGCCCTATGTGCCCTATCCCGACGGCTGGGCCAAGGGTGCCTTTGATCACAGCATCGAAGAGGGCATGGTGATCTGCGTCGAGGCACTGGTCAGCCCCGAGGGCGGCGACTTTTCGATCAAGATCGAAGATCAGGTCCTTGTCACCGCGACAGGCTGCGAGAACCTCACGACCTACCCCTTCGATCCGCGCCTTGCGCCCGCCTGAGCGGGACGCGATCTTTCCCCGAAAGATCGTCGAATTCTCGGGCGAAAATTCGCCCACGCTAGCGACGCCTGTAGCGGCTCGTCAGCGTGTAGTCCTTGCGCGGCCCCTTCACGACCCATTCGGCCCGCCACTCGGGCCAGTGCGAGAAATCGTAGCGCACCGCATAGTCGTCGTCGCCGCAATGGTGCCGCCCCGCCGGTTCAGCCGGATCGAAGTCATGAAAGGCCCGTCCGTCCCCGAAATCCACCGCGATCCTGCCGCCCTCTCCCGGATGCCAGAAATACGAGCGTTCCGCATGAAACCCCTGCCCGCCCCCCACGAAAAGCTCCCCCTCTTCGCGGTAAAGCAGCCCCGTGCCGGCGCGCGAGAAACGCGCAACCCCCTCGAACCGCGCCTCCGGCCCCAGCCGGTCGACGATCCGTCGCGCGACCGTCCATTCCCCCTCGAATTCCCCAAGTGTCGGGACCATCTCCTCCTCCGTCTTGCCCTTCCTCCGCCCCCAGTCTAGGACACGCGCGCGCCCCGAGACAAATCCGAAAGGCCCGCCCATGATCCCCCGCTATGCCCGCCCCG
>JAGRDU010000183.1 GCA_020446905.1 Paracoccaceae bacterium
GATGAAGGACGGCTACAACTTCGACGTGGACAAGGAGGCGGCCCTTCACGCCTACAACCGTCACATGGTCAGTTACCTCCGCACCTACGAGCGGATGGGGTTGACCGCCATTCCGATGCGCGCGGCCTCGGGCCCCATTGGCGGCGACAACACGCATGAGTTCCTCGTGCTGGCCTCGACGGGCGAGTCGGAGGTCTTCTACGACGACCGGGTGACGGCGCTGAAACTGGGCGACAGGCAGATCGACTATGACGACCGGGACGAGGTGGCCGGCGTCTGCAAAGAGTTTACGACGCTTTACGCGCGCACCGACGAGACGCATGACGCGGCGGTCTTCGACGCCATCCCCGAGGCGCACCGCAAGGTCGGGCGCGGTATCGAGGTGGGGCAGATCTTCTATTTCGGCACCAAGTATTCGGAGCCTATGGGTGCGACGGTGGTGACGCCCGACGGGGCGCGGGTGCCGGTGCACATGGGCTCGCACGGGATCGGGGTTTCCCGCCTTCTGGGTGCGATCATCGAAGCCTCCCACGACGAGAAGGGCATCATCTGGCCCGAGGGCGTCACGCCCTTCCCGATCGGGATCGTCAACCTCAAGCAGGGCGACGGGGCGGCGGATGCGGCCTGCGAGGCGCTTTACAAGGCGCTGGCGGCGAAGGGGCTGGAGGCACTTTACGACGACCGGGACGAACGGGCGGGGGCGAAATTTGCGACGATGGACCTGATCGGCCTGCCGTGGCGGATCACCGTCGGGCCGCGTGGCCTCGCGGCTGGCGTGGTGGAGCTGACCTCGCGCCGCACCGGGGAGAGCGAGGAGATGAGCCCGGAGGCGGCGGTCGACCGGATCGCGCAGATCTACGAGGGGCGCTGACGCAGGTGTGATGCGACAGGGCGGGCCGGCCGGCGTCTTATACTCCGGAAGGAGGCCCCGATGAACCCTTTGCTCCTGCCCGTCCTTGCCGCCGTCCTTGCCGCCGCGCCCGCCGCCGTTGCGGCGTGGGACTACGGCACCCGCAACACAGACCTCGCCCCGGCCTTCGAGGGCCAGACCCGCGCCCCGAGGATCGAAAGCGCCAGCGTGCCGGTGCGCGCGGTGATCGCCACCGGGCTTGCCCATCCTTGGGCGGTCGTCGCATTGCCCGATGGCGGCTATCTTGTCACCGAGCGCGCGGGCACCTTGCGGCATGTCTCGGCTGAGGGCACGGTTTCGGCGCCGGTCGCCGGGGTGCCGGAAGTTCTGGCCGAGCGACAGGGCGGGCTTCTGGATGTCGCGCTCGGCCCGGATTTCGGCGCATCGCGGCGGCTCTGGCTGACCTATTCCAAGCCGCTCGGCGGCGGGCTGTCGGCAACGGCGGCGGCGACAGCGATCCTTTCGGACGACCTTTCTGCCCTTAGTGATGTCCGCGATATCTTTGTGCAGGCGCCGCCTTCCCCGACGCCGATGCATTACGGATCGCGGATCGTGCCGGAAGACGGGGTGGTCTGGATCACCACCGGGGAGCATGCGTCGGACGGGGAGCGGGTTCTGGCGCAGAACCCGGACACGACCTTTGGAAAGGTCGTGCGCCTCCTTCCCGATGGCGGGGTGCCCGCGGACAACCCCTTCGCGGATCGGGGCGGGGCTGCGGCGCAGGTCTGGTCGCTCGGCCACCGCAACCTGCAGGGCGCGGCCCTGGCACCCGATGGCACGCTCTGGACACTGGAGCACGGGCCGAAGGGCGGGGACGAGCTGAACCGGATCGGTCGGGGCGCGAATTATGGCTGGCCGGTCGTCAGCTATGGCGAGAACTACGACGGCAGCCCGGTTGGCAGCGGCGGTGCGCACGGGGAGGGGTTCACCGAGCCGGTCTATTTCT
The DNA here is from genome assembly GCA_020446905.1 of Paracoccaceae bacterium. Classification (GTDB taxonomy): domain Bacteria; phylum Pseudomonadota; class Alphaproteobacteria; order Rhodobacterales; family Rhodobacteraceae; genus Albidovulum. The sequence goes on from JAGRDU010000183.1 coordinate 1,857, forward strand.
GGGACCCGGTGATCGCCCCCGGCGGCTTCGTCTTCTACGACGGCGCGATGTTTCCCGACTGGCAGGGCGATATCCTTGCCGCCTCGCTCAGCCCCGGCGGGATCGTCCGGCTGGTGCTGAAGGACGGCAGGGTCGCGGGCGAGGAGCGGTTCTTCTACGGCGAGGCGCGGGTGCGCGATATCGCGGTCGCGCCCGACGGGGCGGTGATCGCGGTGACGGATGCGGAGGACGGCGCGCTGTGGCGCCTGACACCGGGTGGCTAGGCGTCCCTCGGCGAGGGGGCGTGAGGGCGGCGCGCGATGCCTTGCGGCGCGGCGTCGACCTCTGCGCCGGCCACGGTCAGGAGGGCGGGCGCCGGGCTTCGCCCCGCGCCCATCGCCGGCGGAACTGCAGGCCTTGCCCGCACGGTTCCGAAAGTGGGGACCGGCGGGAAATCCGGACCTTAGCCTTGACCTTTCCCGGCCCTGCCGCCACGGTGCGCGCGCCTTCCGACCGGAGCCATGATGGCCAGCCGCACCGCCCCCTTCTCCCCCTTCGAGTTCATGATCGCCTGGCGCTATCTGCGCGCCCGCCGCGCCGAGGGCGGGGTCTCGGTGATGACCTGGATCAGCCTGATCGGCATCGCGCTGGGCGTCATGGCGCTGGTCGCGACGATGGCGGTGCGCTCGGGCTTCCGGTCGGAGTTCGTCGGCACCATCGTCGGCGCCTACGCCCATGCCGAGATCGGCAATTACAGCTATGTGAGCGACACCGGCGTCACGACCAATGCGCTTGTCGACTATGAGGCTCTGACCGAGACGGTAAAGGCGGTGCCGGGCGTCACGGGGGCGAACGCGAGGGTCGAGGGCTACGCGATGATCTCGTTCGGGAGCCGCTCCTCGGTCGGGGAGGTCTATGGCGTGACCGCAGAGGTCCTTGCCGCGCTGCCGACCTTCCGGGGCGCGCCGGAGGCCCTCGGGGATATCGGGCGGTTCGGCGAGGGGATCGCCATCGGGTCCGAGATGGCGCGGTTCCTTGGCGTGGGGCCGGGCGACACCGTCAAGCTGATCCAGCCTTCGGGGTCGAAGACCGCCTTCGGCACGAGCCCGCGCGTCAACGCCTACGAGGTCGTCTATGTCTTTTCGGCCGGGCGCGCCGATGTCGACAAGGCGCGCATCTATATGCCCTTCGCGGAGGCGCAGAGCTTTTTCAACCGCGAGGGCGCGGCGGACAAGATCGAGGTCTATGTGGCGGACCCCGAGGAGATCGACCGCATGATCCCGGCGCTGCAGGGCGTCGCCGGGGAGGGGCGCTATGTCTTCACCTGGAAGGACCGCACCGGCGCCTTCCTCGATGCGCTCTCGATCGAGGACGATGTGATGTTCGTCCTCTTGTCGATCCTCGTTCTGATCGCGGCGATGAACATCACCTCGGGCCTTGTGATGCTGGTCAAGAACAAGGGGCGCGACATCGGCATTTTGCGCACCATGGGGCTGACCGAGGGGTCGATCCTGCGGGTCTTCTTCCTTTGCGGCGCCTTCACCGGGGTGATCGGAACGGTCGCGGGGGTGATCCTCGGCTGCCTTTTGGCCTGGAACATCGACAGCATCATGTCGGCGGTGAACTGGCTCTCGGGCGGCGGGGCCTGGGACGCGTCGGTGCGGGGCATCTACCGGCTGCCGGCCGAGCTCCGGGCGGCAGATGTGGGCAAGGCGGTGGGCCTGTCGCTGGCGCTGTCCTTCCTTGTCACGATCTTCCCGGCGCGGCGGGCGGCGCGGATGAACCCGGTCGAGGCCCTGCGCTATGAGTGAGCCGGTGCTGGAGCTTTCGGGGATCGGGAAGGCTTATCTGAAGGGCACGCCCGGTGAGGTGCGGGTGCTCTCGGACCTCGACCTGGCGGTGGCGCGGGGCGAGGTCGTGGCGCTGGTCGCGCCTTCGGGCGCAGGGAAATCGACGCTTCTGCATATCGCGGGGCTTCTCGATACCGCCGATGCGGGCCGGGTCCGGATCGCCGGGCGCGACCTGACCGAGGCGCCGGACCGCGCGCGGACCGAGGCGCGGCGGGGCGAGGTGGGGTTCGTCTACCAGTTCCACCACCTCCTGCCCGAGTTCACGGCGCTGGAGAACGTGGTGCTGCCGCAGCTTGCGAACGGGGTGGCACAGGGGGCGGCAGCGGCGCGGGCGCGGGCGCTTCTGGAGCGGGTCGGGGTCGGGCCCCGTGCCGATCACCGGCCGGCGGAACTGTCGGGCGGCGAGCAGCAGCGTGTCGCCTTTTGCCGGGCGCTGGCGAACGAGCCGCGCCTTTTGCTGGCCGACGAGCCGACCGGAAACCTGGACCCCGCGACGGCCGAGCATGTCTTTGCGACGCTGATGGAGCTTGTCCGAGAGACCGGGCTGTCGGCGCTGATCGCGACGCATAACCTTGAGCTTGCGGCGCGGATGGACCGGGTGGTGCGGCTCGAGGGCGGGCGGATCGTCTGATCCGGATCAAGGCGCGCGCGGCGGGATCGGCGAAACTGGATGCCCCGGGGGCGGAAAAGGGAGCGTTCGCGATGTTGAGATTTGCGTGTCTGATCGGGCTTCTGGCGGCACCGGCCGCCGCGGAGGACGTGGCGCTGGGCGAGGCGACGTTCCAGGGCGCCTGCGCGGCCTGCCACGGCGCGGGGGCGGCGGGCGACGGGCCGATGGCGGACCTCATCACGCTGCCGGTGCCGGACCTGACGCGGATCGCCGTGCGGAACGGAGGGGAGTTTCCCTGGCTGAAGGTCGTGCACCTGATCGACGGGCGCACCGGCCTGCGCGGCCATGGCGGGCCGATGCCCCTTTTCGGCGCGCTCTTTGCGGGCGATACCGGGGCGGCGGATGCGCCGGACGGAACCCCGGTCATCACCTCGAAGCGGGTTCTGGCGCTGACCGACTACCTCGCCTCGATCCAGGTCAAGGAGTAGGCCGATGAAATCCCTTGCGATTCTGTTGCCCCTTGCGGCGATGCTGGCCGCCTGCGCGCCCGAGGAGCAGGTCTCGGGCCGGGCGCTTTTCAACGACTATTGCGTCTCGTGCCATGGCGCGGGGGGCAAGGGGGACGGGCCGGCGGCGGCGGGCCTTGGCAAGCGACCGGCGGACCTGACCGGCATCGCGGCGCGGAACGGCGGGGTCTTTCCGATGGCGAAGGTGATGTCGGTAATCGACGGCTACACGCGGCGGGGCGACCGGTCGTCGGTGATGCCCGAACTTGGCGCGGCGCTGCAGGAGGGGCCGGTGGTGCTTTACGACAGCGGCGACGGGGTGGCGACGCCGACGCCCGCGAACCTCGTGGCGCTGGCGGAGTACCTGAAGGGGCTGCAGCGCTAGGGCTCAGTCCTCGCGCCGGCCGTCGCTGTCGCGGTTCCTCTCGTGGCGGTGTCTGACCGGGAAGGGCGGCAGCCAGCGTTCGCGGCGGATGGTCCAGAGCTCGTAGGTCGGCTGGAACTGATCCGGCGCGTCGAGGGCGCCGAGGTTCACTTCGGTCTCGTCGCCCGAGCGGCCGAAGACGGGGGAGCCGCAGGTGGGGCAGAAGTGGCGGCCGCTATGCTCGCGCGTTTCGCCGGTGACGGTGACGGTTGCGGCGGGGAAGATGGCCGAGGCGTGAAACAGCGCCCCGTGATGCTTGCGGCAGTCGAGGCAGTGGCAGATCCCGACGCGGTAGGGATCGCCGGTGGCGGCGATCCGCACGGCCCCGCAGAGGCATCCGCCGGTGACTTCGGTCATGTGGGCCTCCTCCCCGAGTCCGTTCGGGCGCGAGTGTGGGGGAGGGGCGCAGGGGTTTCAACCGGCGGCGAGGACCGCGAGCAATTGATGGTTCGCGATCGATAATGCTGGCGCCGAACCCGTGCTCAACCGATTTGTTGTCGGGGCCAATGCAAGCCCCCGGATCGGTGACGCTACTTTACGTCCAGTTTTAACTACGGCGGATTGCCGTAGTAGCTTCGAGCCCAGCCTGGAGACAAAGGAGATGATCGCAGGCCAGCACAAAGTCGCGCGAAGAGTTCCTCGCTTGCGCAATCAGTTCGTTCCCATTCTTTTCTGCGTAGTGAAGCGTTGACTGGTCCCGCGTCCCATAATCGTACCCGAGCATACAGTGCAATCGACTCTACTCGGATGAATTTGTGTTCTCCTGGGGTCAATACACAGGTACGATCACAGTTCGGTCGCGTGGTGCCAATAGGTAACAGTAAAACCTTTGATGCCGCGTCGGGATCGCGTAGGCAAAAGTGGAGGTGCTTCGTGGCTTTCTTTGAAGTGGAGCCCGTTCCGGGAATTATTATCCCATCGCGTACAGAAATTTTCATTAGTACTTTTCAGCTATTAGAGACCTATATGAAAGAATTTCTTCTGCAATTTCTTCCGAGTACGGATTCCCTTCGGCGCTTAAAACCTCTTGATACGTGATAGGTCTGCGGCCAGTTTCTAGCTCATAGTATTCCGGACAATTTTCATGCGAATAATTGCGGATTTTCGATGCACTTTTGCTTCCGTGCTCTCTCCAAATGAATTCCGCAGTCTCAATTTCCGCTTCGCTCAATGCGTCAAGATCTTCTCTAGGGAATATCTTTACCGCATGGATATTGCGGTTGCCTTGGCGTACAAAGTACTGGCTGGTTAATTGTTCAAAGAGAAGGCCGTCGATGCAATTAAGCGTCGCGGAGCAGATTGGTCCATGAGGGAGGGAAAAGAATTCATCCCAAAGGATTGGTTCGGAGTAGGTGTTTAGGAACTTTCTCTCAGTCAGATATATTAGCTTGATTAACTTTAGTTTTTCGATATGTCCTTTGGACAGTGAGGCAAAGAAAGCGCAAAGCTGCGCGGCCTTCAGTGGTTGAAAGCCCTGGATCGGCTGCGCGTAGGATGGAAAAGCTTTCGAATTAAGTCCTGACATCTTGTCCTGCACGCTCTTGGCAATGGCCACCGTGGTACGGTTGCCTTGAGAACATATTACATACTGCCTAACGTTAACAGAGGTTTAGCAAAGCTGACCTGTTCGCTTCCCTCACACATCCAGCTCCTCCACGAACCGCGCGTTCTCCGAGATATACTGGAACCGCAGCTCGGGCTTCTTGCCCATCAGGCGTTCCACGAGGTCGCCGGTTTCGCCGGGTTCGTCCTCGTCGATGGTCACGCGGATCAGTTTCCGCGTCTCGGGGTTCATCGTGGTGTCCTTCAGGTCCTTGGCGT
>JAGRDU010000184.1 GCA_020446905.1 Paracoccaceae bacterium
CCGCGCAGCACGATCTGGCCGACGCTGTCGCCCTCGATCACCACCATGTTGGTGCCGCCCTGCAGCTGGCCAAGCGGGCTCTCCGCCGGGACGAGGCAGGGCGACATCCGCTGTTCAAGGCCGCGCCCGGTCATCTGCGCGACTCCCAGCAGCTTGATGCGGTACCCCATATCGCCGGCGCGGCGGATGTCGTCGATCGAGATGCGGCCGATGCCTTCCAGTTCGACGGCATCGAACGACACCTTCGTGCCGTAGGCAATCGAGGCCAGAAGGCTCAGCTTGTGGCCCGCGTCGATGCCGCCGACGTCGAGGTTCGGATCGGCCTCGAGATAGCCAAGTTGGCGCGCCTCCTCGAAGACCGCGTCATAGGGCAGGCCGGCGCTCGCCATCCGGGTCAGGATATAGTTGCAGGTGCCGTTCATCACGCCGAGGACGCGGGTGATGCGGTTACCGGCCAGCCCCTCGGTCAGCGCCTTGACGACCGGGATGCCGCCGGCGACGGCGGCCTCGAAGCGGATCACGCTGCCCTTCGCCTCGGCCTCTTCGGCCAGCGCCTGGCCGTGGTGGGCCAGCATCGCCTTGTTGGCCGTGACCACGTCCTTGCCGGCCGCGATGGCGGCGCGCGTCGCGGCAAGCGCCTTGCCCTCGTGCCCGCCCATCAGTTCGACGAAGACGTCGATGTCCTCGCGCCCCGCAAGCTGCACGGGGTCGTCCTCCCAGCTGTAGGCCGACAGATCCGCGTCCCGGTTCTTCTTGCGGTCGCGTGCCGAGATCGCCGAGATCGTGATCGGACGGCCCGAGCGGCGGGCGAGAAGGTCGAGGTGGTTCTGCACGATCTTCACGGTGCCGATGCCCACCGTGCCGAGGCCGGCGATGCCGAGACGCAGGGGCTGGGACATGGAAAGGCTCCGTCGCTTGGGTCTTGCCCGAAGGCCGGGCCACTGCCTGTTAGCGCGGGGCGAGGGCGCTTGCAACGCGCGAGGCGCCGCAGCCCGCCCCTCAGCTTTCCGTGGCCGCAAGGGCAGTGGCGCGGGCGCGCAGGGCCGCGGCCCTCGCGGCAAGCGCGGCCGCCGGATCGGGCGTCGCCGGCGGCACCCGTGCAAGGATCGCCTCGAGCGGCAGAAGCGGCGGATAGCTCGCCTGGCGCATTGCCGCGTCCTCTGCCCCGACCTTGGGCAGGGGGGTACAGCCCGCAAGGGCGGCGGCGAGAAGGCATGGGGCGAGGCGCATTCGGAAGTCCGTCAGGTTCGCCCGATCATAGCGCCGCTTCCTGTGGCGCGGCAAGCGGGCGGGGATTGTATTGAACGGGCGTTCAGATACTCTGGTGCCATGGCGCGCAAGATGGGATCGCATTCCGAAATCACCGGCCCCCGGATCCGGGCTGCCGCGTTGAAGCTTTTCGCACGGCATGGCTTCGCCGCCGTCTCGATGCGCCAGATCGCGGCCGAGGTCGGGGTGCAGGCCGGGGCGCTCTATCTCTACACGCCAGACAAGGAGACGCTGCTCTTCGATCTTCTGAAAGAGCATATGGACGAGCTTCTGGCGGCGTGGCGGGCCGAACCCCGCGGCACTGCCCCCCTCGCGCGGCTCGAGGCCTTCGTGCGCTTCCATATCCGCCACAACCTCGACCGGCCGGACGCGGTGTTCCTGTCCTACATGGAACTTCGCAACCTCGGCCCCGCCAACTTCGCGGCGATCGAGGCGCTCAGGCGCGACTACGAGGACCAGCTTGAGGCGATCTTGCGCGACGGGGCGATTGCCGGCACCTTCGCCGCACCCGACACGAAGATTGCTACGCTCGCGATCATTGCGATGCTGACGGGCGTGACGACCTGGTACCGCGAGGGCGGCAGGCTCAGCCGCGATCGCGTCGGCGATATCTACTGGGACATGGTGCGCCGGGCCGTCTGCGCCTGACCCTTGTCTTTCTGTCCTGAACTACTCCGGGGGTCCGGGGGCTGGCCCCTGGCGGAACAATGCGCCGGCCGCATGAGGGTGCCGTTCCCACGTTCCGCCATGACCCGGCAGAGGTCGGCTCGCGCGCGCCTCACGGATCGGCCCGTGCCAGGCGACCGCCTCCTCGACCGGCGCGCGAGAGACGAGGGCGCCGCCGCCGAGATTGTCCTCGGGCTGTTCGTTGCGGGAAACATCGGAAGCCAGGAACCGGTCAAGCTCGCCCGCGTCGCGGAGGCCGAAGGCGCGCCGGTCCCTTCGGCCGTCTGAAGGGCCCTTTGCGTTTCTGCGACCGGTCGAATGGAGGTCTGGCACTCCTCTTCGCTTGGCCCGGAGGACAGGACGACGCCTGCCTTCCGTCCTCCGCTGGGGCGGACACAGGCGCCCTGTCGCCGGCACGGCCCCTCAGTGCAAGGGGCCCGGCAGATCGCGCTGCCGGGCCCTTGCCGTCTCCTCGTCGGGCGGATCAGCCGCCAAGCGAACTGTTGTCGATCGTCGTGTCGGTCGTGTTGTCATCCGAGACGTTGTCGGACATGTCGACGTCACTGTCGTAGATGCAGGCCGGCTCGGTTCCATCCTGCTTGTCGAAGCGGACGCAGGACGGCCAGCGCGGACGCGTGGTGATGAAGGTACGATACCATTGCGCCTTCAGACCCATGTTGAAGATCGGCTCGTAAGCCATATTGGTTTCGACGACAATGACCGAGTCGCCCGCGGGCATGGAAGGGATGCGGTAAGCGTCACTCTGGATCGTTGCGTCGGTCTGGCCGCCGACCGGGCCGGTTGCATAGGACCAGGCTACCTCGAAGCGGTTGTCGCTGTTGTCCCAGATCACGCTCGACACCCTGACCCAGGTCGCGCGGCGCGAGAATGTGAGGTAGTCGAACAGCGTGTTCAGCCCTTCGATGTAGTCGCTGTCCACCGAGTCGTCGGGCTGCGTCCGCGAGATGAGGTCGGCGATGGTGTAGGCCGCCTTCAGGTTCACGTTCTTTTGCCGGTAGGCGTCGAAGAACTGGAACGAGGCGATGTACCACCAGATCAGCCAGGTGCTTGCCAGAATCCCCTCGACGGGCATGGAGCCGCGTTCGTCGGACGCCCGGCGACCGATTGAAAACCGCAGTCGTTTCAGGATGGACATGGCTCAGCTCCCTGCGTCGGGTTCGTTGACGAAGGCGGTCGCCGCCGTCAGCGCATAGGCACCGGTGTTGTCCTTCGGCAGCCGGAACCCCAGCCCCGAGGTGGGGAAGATCGGATCGAATTTGGCGCAGGCGCGGATCAGCATCATCTCGTCGCCCGCCCCGGCGGTGAAGGTCGTCACCGGGTGGATCGCCTCGGCCCGGTCGACGCAGATCGGACCGTTCGACAGCGGCTCCCAGGTCTCAGTGCTGACCGGGCGCAGTTCGACCAGCAGCACGTTCATGCAGTTCGGGATCACGCCCGCACGGTTGCAGACCACCTTCTTGAAGTCGTTGTGCGTCGGGTTCGCCCATTTCCCAAGGCGCAGGTCGCGGACACTGAGGTCGAGTGCGCGTTCCAGCATCACATGACGCAGCATCAGCGTACCCATTTCCAGCGACGACATTACCAGAAGCAGGAAGAAGGGCAGGAAGATGATGAACGGTATCGTCGCGACCGCCCCGTCTTCCTCGCGCGCGAGCCTTCCGAACCGCGCGCGAATGCTGTTCATGAACGTCGCCATCTTAGTGCGTCAGCCTCAGCTTGTTGATCGAGTTGGCGATGCCGGCGAAGGCTTCCTGGATGTCGAGGCCCTCCACGGCGTAGTAGCCGGAGTTCTGGCAGGCCTCGAGCAGCGACTGGCCTTCAGACGGCGCCTCGAAGGCGATCGTGTAGACCCGCACGCCCTGCGCCTTGACGGCGTTGCACATGTTCAGCGTCATCGCATCCTTGGTGGAGTAGATGTAGCTGCTGGCTTTCGCGTTCGAGTTCGACGGGCGCCACTGGTCGCGCGTGCTCGAGCCGTAGGCAGGTGCAATGATGTTGTCCGAGAACCAGTACATCGACATGGTCTTCCAGACTTCCTGCCAGGTCATCGGCACCGGCTCGTCGCCGTAGTCGTCGGTCGTCTCGTACCAGCAGGTCTTCCACTTGCCGCTGCCCGAGCAGACTTGCTTGTCATACTGACCGTCGCCCCAGGCCTTGTCGCGCCATTTGCCAAGCGCATAGACCCAATACTGCTTCTTCGTCGCGTCGTAGAGAGAATACTGCGCAATATCGTAGTCATCGTTGTTGGACCCATTCGTGCGATACGCCGGGTTGCGGACCAGAAGGCTCACGCCCTCGTCGTAATAGGGGTTCGACGTGGTGTTGTTCTTCAGGCGGTATTCGGTCGTGTTCGCGCCGTCGGTCATGACCACGATGATCTTGAGCGATTCAGTGTTGTCATAGGCGTAGGGCCGCTCGGAGAAGGCGGCCGGCAGCTTGTTGGCGGCGATCATGCCGTCGACGACCGGCTGAAGCGACGGGTCGAGCAGGGCCGCGCCCCATTTCATGCCGACGTCGATCGAGGTGTTGCCGGCGGCAAAGAGCCCGTCGATGTAGTTCTTCAGCGCCGAACGGTCGCCCGAGAAGGGCATGACGCGCCGCTGTGCCTCGGGCACGCAATTGAACAGCGTCGGGGGGCTCGACCTGTAGAAGGGGTCGAAGTGACCATTCCGCTGGTAGGTGCGGCCCGCCGCGGACTTGTCGACCGACATCGCGGTCGTGTTGTAGTCGGCGCTGGTGAACTCGAAACAGGCCGAGTCCGTCTGTTCGTTGGTCAGCTTGAAGTAGCTCGCGAGGTTTTCGGAAACGGCGACCTGCGTCGCATAGGGAATGATCGAGATCGAGACCTTGTCCGTCTCGCCCGCGTCGAAGATCTGGTCGACGAAGGCCTTGGCGGCAGGCTTGAGGTTCACGAGGCGGTTGTTCGAGCCCATCGAGCCCGACACGTCGAGGACGAGCGAAATCTCGATTTGGCCGACGCTCTCGGTCGCCGCCGAAGCGGCAGGCGTCGACAGGCTTTTCACGCCGACGAGGCTCATGAACCAGGTGTCCATCGACTCGGCCACATTGATCTCGACGGTGCGGGAATCGCCGATCGCGCCTTCGGTAACCTTGATATCCTCACGCTTCGGCGGCACCAGGCCGGCCTTGGTGAAGTAGTCGATGACGACGTCCTTGGGATCAAGCGTCTGGTTGAGGTCGGCCGCGGCCAGCGCGGCGCGGTCGATGGTGTTCTGCAGCGTTGTGCGACGTTCCTCGAACCGCATCAGGTCGAGCGCGATGCCCGAAAGGAGCAGCATCATCACGAAGGCGAAGAGCCCGAAGATGATGAGCGAGCCTTCCTCGTCGCGCCGGAAGCGTGCGAGTCTCGTTGCAAGGCTGCCTGCCGATGCAGGGTTTGCCTTCCGGTGTGGCAGCTTGACGACTTTGAACACAGACATCCCGTAACCTTTCCCCGAAATAGTCCGGCTTCCCACGACCGGACATTCCACGCGCCGCACCCTAATCGGCGTGTGATACGGCAAAGTGAGGGGCAACTTGGGGCAAAAATGGGGCAGGCCCCCGTCTCGGCGGGCATTGACCCCTAAACGGGGGCGATCAGCGTTCTTCCGCCGGATCGGAGCGGATTGCGGAACAATCGGTTGGTCCACGCGTGGAGCGAATCCCCTTGCGGCCCTTCGCGTGTCAGGTTTTTCCCGCCGGGGTTGCCCTTGCCGACCACTCTGATAACCAGTGCCTATTAATTAGGCGTTTATGGCAGCGCCACCCGACGATCCTGCCGGGAGGCTTCCTGACGCCGCAGGGGAGGACAAGATGGCAGCCAATCGGGAGCCGAGCTTCCGCGATTCTGTCGACATGATGTTCAACCGCGCCGTCGCGGTCATGGACCTGTCGCCCGGTCTCGAGGAGAAGATCAGGGTCTGCAACTCGACCTACACGGTCCGCTTCGGTGTGCGCCTGAGGGGCGGGATACGCACCTTCACCGGCTACCGTTCGGTTCATTCCGAGCATATGGAGCCGGTCAAGGGCGGCATCCGTTATGCGCTTTCCGTCAATCAGGACGAGGTCGAGGCGCTGGCGGCGCTGATGACCTACAAGTGCGCTCTGGTGGAGACGCCTTTTGGCGGCTCGAAGGGCGGCCTTCGGATCGACCCGCGCGAATGGGACGAGCATGAGCTGGAACTCATCACCCGCCGCTTCGCCTATGAGCTCATCAAGCGTGACCTCATTAGCCCGGCGCAGAACGTGCCCGCGCCCGACATGGGCACCGGGGAACGCGAGATGGCCTGGATCGTCGACCAGTATCAGCGGATGAACACGACCGACATCAACGGGGCGGCTTGCGTCACCGGCAAGCCGACGAACGCCGGCGGCATCGCGGGCCGGGTCGAGGCGACGGGGCGCGGCATCCAGTATGCCCTGCGCGAGTTCTTCCGCCACCCCCACGACGCGGCGCGGGCGGGTCTCGCGGGCTCGCTCGACGGCAAGCGGGTGATCGTGCAGGGCCTCGGCAACGTCGGCTATCACGCCGCCGAGTTCGTGACGACCGAGGACGGTGCCCGCGTCATCGCGATCATCGAGAGGGACGGGGGTCTGCACAATCCGAACGGCATGAACATTCAGGCGGTGCGCGACTGGCTTGTCGCCCATGGCGGGGTCGAGGGCTGCCCCGAAGGGACCTTCGTGAAGGACGGCGCGGCGCTCCTCGAGGAGGAGTGCGACATCCTCATCCCGGCGGCGCACGAGGGGGTCATCAACCTCGATAACGCGGACCGGATCAAGGCGCCGCTCATCATCGAGGCGGCGAACGGTCCGGTGACCGCCGGCGCGGACGAGATCCTGCGCCGCAAGGGCACGATCATCATTCCGGACCTCTATGCCAATGCCGGCGGGGTGACGGTATCTTACTTCGAATGGGTCAAGAACCTGTCCCACATCCGCTTCGGCCGGATGGAGCGGCGCCAGGAAGAGGCGCGCCACCAGCTGCTGATCGACGAGCTGGAGCGGCTCTCGGCGGACAAGGGCCTCGGCTGGACCCTCTCGCCCGGGTTCAAGCAGCAATACCTACGCGGGGCGGGCGAGCTGGAGCTGGTCCGCTCCGGCCTCGACGACACAATGCGGGGGGCCTACCAGTCGATCAGCCAGATGTGGAACGGCCGGCAGGACGTCACCGATCTGCGCATGGCCGCCTATATCGTCGCCATTGACCGGGTGGCGAAAAGCTACCGGTCCAAGGGGCTGTGACCTGACGTCATTTCACCGGCCGCCACGCCGCGGCCAGTGGCAAAGGCGGGGCGCGTCTGACATCCTCGCCGGGATGAAAAGGGGGAAGAAGCCATGCGCGCGCTGGACGCACTATCGCTGAAAAATCTGAAGGTTGCGCTGGACGCGGACGGCATCGCCACGGTCACACTGAGCCGAGCGGAAAAGCGCAATGCGCTGAACGCCGAGACGGTCGATGAGCTGATTGACCTTTTCACCGCGATCCCCCGCGCCGGGGTCAAGGCCGTCGTCCTGCGCGCCGAGGGCACGCATTTCTGCGCCGGCCTCGACCTTGTGGAGCATCTTGAGGCCGACCGCACGCCGGCCGAGTTCATGCATATTTGCCTGCGCTGGCACGAGGCCTTCAACAAGATGGAATATTCCGGCGTGCCGATCATCGCCGCGCTGAAAGGGGCTGTGGTCGGCGGCGGGCTGGAACTTGCCTCGGCGGTGCATGTGCGCGTCGCCGATCACAGCACCTATTTCGCGCTGCCGGAAGGGACCCGGGGCCTTTTCACCGGGGGCGGCGCGACGATCCGGGTCGCCGACCTCGTCGGCAAGGCGCGGATGATCGACATGATGCTGACGGGCCGCATCTACAAGGGCGAGGAGGCGGTGTCGGTCGGCCTTTGCCAGTACCTCGTCGAGGACAGCGAGGCCAAGGCGATGGAACTGGCCCGCGCCGCCGCCAGCCACCCGCCGCTGACGAACTTCGCGATCTGCTCGGCCATCAGCCACATGCAGAACATGTCCGCGCTGGACGCCGCCTATGCCGAAAGCGTTGTGGCGGGGATCGTGAACACGCAGAAGGACGCGCGCGGGCGCCTTGCCGCCTTCGCCGACAAGTCGGGGGCCAGGATCCGGCCCGAGTAGCTTTCGCCTTGCGGGCGGCGGTGCTTTCCGGTCCTCTCGGGCCGGGAAGGTCCTGACATGAATCCCCTTCGCGGTATCGCATTCAAGCTCGGCTCGGTCGTCGTCTTCATGACGATGTCGAGCCTCATCAAGGCGGCATCTGACGCCGTGCCGCCGGGCGAGGCGGTGTTCTTCCGGTCGTTCTTTGCCATCCCGGTCATCGTCGTCTGGCTGATCGCCACCCGGTCGCTGAAGGCGGGGCTTGCGACGGCGAACCCCCTTGGCCATTTCTGGCGCGGCCTGATGGGCACCGCGGCGATGGGCTTCGGCTTTGCAGGCCTCGGGCTTTTGCCGCTGCCCGAGGTCACTGCCATCGGCTATGCCGCGCCGCTTCTCACCGTCGTCTTCGCGGCGATGTTCCTCGGCGAAAACGTACGGGCGTTCCGCATCGCGACCGTCGCGCTCGGGATGGCCGGGGTGCTGATCGTCCTTTCACCGCGCCTCACGGCCTTTTCGGAAGGCCAAATCGGCGGCGAGGAGGCGCTGGGTGCGATCGTCGTTCTCGTCGGTGCTGTCTTTGCCGCCCTCGCGCAGGTCTTCGTCCGCAAGCTGGTGAATGAGGAGAAGACCAGCGCCATCGTCTTCTATTTCTCGGTCAACTCCGCGCTCCTGTCGTTAGTCACGCTGCCCTTTGGCTGGACGGTGCCCGATCCTCAGTCGGCGGCGATGTTGGTCTGCGCGGGGCTTCTCGGCGGGGTGGGGCAGATATTCCTGACCTCCTCCTACCGCCATGCGGACGCCTCGGTCGTGGCGCCCTTCGACTACGCCTCGATGCTGCTGGCGATTGCCATCGGCTATGTCGTCTTCGACGAGGTGCCGACCTGGACGGTGATCGGTGGCGCCACGCTGGTGGTCTTCGCGGGAATCCTCATCATCTGGCGCGAGCGCCGTCTCGGGCTGGAGCGGAGCCGGCAGCGGAAAGCAATGACGCCGCAGGGATAGGTCGAACCCAGCCGGGGATCACCCGGCAGTATCCAGCCAGATCGTCACCGGCCCCTGATTGACCAGCGTGACGTCCATGTCGGCGCCGAACTCGCCATTGGCGACCGTGATCCCCTCGGCCCTGAGGCAATCCGAAAAGTGGTCGTAGAGTCTCTTGCCCTCCTCGGGCGGGGCGGCGGTGGAAAAGCCGGGACGGTTGCCGCGCGAGGTGTCGGCGGCAAGGGTGAACTGGCTGACCACCAGCGCGGCCCCGCCGGTATCGACCAGCGATAGGTTCATCTTCTCCGCCGCATCCTTGAAGATGCGCAGTTTCGCAATCTTGCGGGCAAGTATTTCGGCCTCGGCCCCGGTGTCGCCTTCCATCGCGCAGACGAGGATCAGAAGGCCGGGGCCGATGGCGCCGGTCTCGCGGCCCGCGACCGTGACGCGGGCATGACTGACGCGCTGGACAAGCGCGCGCATCAGCCAAGCTCCTCGGCCCAGGGCGGGTTCGCGCCGGCGCGCGAGACGGTGACGGCGGCGGCCCATGTGGCGCGCGTCAGCGCGGCGGTCAGCACTTCTTCGGAAAGATCGCCGAGCGCGGCGCGCCTCAGGACGCCCGCCTCGTGCAGCGCGGCAAGGGCGCCCGCATTGAACGTGTCACCGGCGCCGACGGTGTCGACGACCTCGACCCGGCGCGCAGGGACAAAGACCGACCGCCCCCGGGTGAAGGCATGGGCCCCCGCTGCGCCTTCGGTGATGAAGACGCATTTCGGCCCCTTGCCAAGGATTTCTTCGGCCCCCGAGGCCAGGCTGTGACGCCCGACAAGCCAGAAGAGATCCTCGTCCGACAGTTTCACGATATCTGCCATCGCCAGCATCCGCTCGATGCGGGCGCGATAGCGGGCCTCGTCCTTGATGAAGCCGGGGCGGATGTTGGGGTCGATCATGGTGACCTTGCCGGCGGCATGGGCGCGGGTCATCAGCGCCTCGTAGGTGGCGCCGCAGGGATCGACGACAAGGCTGATGCCGCCGAAGAAGAGCGCCTCCACCGTCTCGGGCAGCGTGGGCAGGTCGGCCTCGGCGATCATCCGGCCGGCGGTGTTCTCGTCGTAGAAGGCATAGGAGGCCTGCCCGTTGGTGAGCGTCACGAAGGCCAGCGTTGTCGGCCGGTCCGACCGAATCGCCAGCGCGGTATCGACGCGCGAGGCCTCCAGCGCGTCCGTCAGCATCCGCCCGAAAAGATCGGTCGAGAGGCCGGACAGGAAGGCCGAGGGCGCGCCGAGCCGGCCGAGCGCGATGGCGGTGTTGAAGACCGCGCCGCCGGGGTAGGGGGCGAAGGCTGGCTCGTCTCCCGTGGTGACGCGCGGCAGCATGTCGATCAGCGCCTCGCCGCAGCTCAGGATCATCGCAGCCTCCTCCGGTTCGGTGTGAGCGGTAACATCGCTCCAATAGCGGAAGGCAGGGTGTGCCGCAACTCAGCGTGCATTCGACAGCGCCTCCCGCAGTTCCGGGGCGAGACGCAGGCGCTCTTCCTCGCTCAGGAAGGCGCCCAGCTCCACCTCGCGGCCCTCGCCCTTCAGGGTCAGGTAGTGCGGCACCTTGCCCCCGGTGGGGTAGATGCGCAGGGCGACCCAGTAGGTGTTCGCCTGCCACGACTGCTCGCGGCCCCCGGGCTCGCGCCGGACCAGCGTGACCTCCTGCGGCCCGATCCGCAGCACCTCGGTCAGCTCGCCCGCGCGATAGCTGCGAGCCAGCGCCCACCACATCGCGGCCACGGCGGCGACAAGGAAGGGCAGGAGGCCCCAGAGAATCACCGTGCCGAGCACGGCGAAGAGGGGCACCGAGATCAGCGCCGCGGTGCCGCCGATGAACCAGACGAACCCGCGCTTCGGCAGCGAGCGGTAGGGCCAGAGCACCAGCTCACGGCTCGGTCCGGACCCGGCGGATTGCCATTCATAGGGCATGCATCGTGTCGTCCAAGGGGGGCAGCCGTAAGGGGGCCCGAAAAGCAAGAAGGCCCCGGATCGCTCCGGGGCCTTCTGAGTATCCTAGCGGATCAGTGGGCGTGGCCCTTGTCCCAGTCCGACTGCTTCGGGAGCGTCTCGAACGTGTGCTCCGGCGGCGGCGAGGGCAGGGTCCATTCCAGCGTGTCGGCCCATTCGTTCCAGTAGTTGGCCTCGGTCACGCGCTTGCCGTAGCGCAGCGTGTAGAACATGACGCCGAAGAAGAAGACGAACGAGGCGAAGGAGAGGAACGCGCCGATCGACGAGATGTAGTTCCAGTAGGCGAAGGCCTCCGGATAGTCGATGTAGCGGCGCGGCATGCCCTGACGGCCGAGGAAGTGCTGCGGGAAGAACGTGAGGTTCGCGCCGATGAACATCATCCAGAAGTGCAGCTTGCCGGCCCATTCCGGGTACTGGCGGCCAG
The DNA here is from genome assembly GCA_020446905.1 of Paracoccaceae bacterium. Lineage (GTDB taxonomy): Bacteria > Pseudomonadota > Alphaproteobacteria > Rhodobacterales > Rhodobacteraceae > Albidovulum. The sequence continues at coordinate 11,482 of JAGRDU010000184.1, forward strand.
ACATCTTGCCGACCCAGAAGTAGACGCCGGCGAAGATCGCGAAGACCGCGCCCAGCGACATCACGTAGTGGAAGTGCGCCACGACGTAGTAGGTGTCGTGATAGACGCGGTCGGCCGGGGCCTGGCTGAGGACGACGCCGGTGACGCCGCCCACGGTGAAGAGGAAGAGGAAGCCGAAGGCCCAGAGCA
>JAGRDU010000022.1 GCA_020446905.1 Paracoccaceae bacterium
GGCGGCACGACGCGGAAGTTCTGGAAGGCGTTCTGGCCCCATTTCAGGAAGACGTAGCGCTCCATGTTGCGCTCGTATTCCAGATCGACGTTTTTCTGGAAGGCGCGGGGATTGCCGAACTCGTCGATCATGACCGAATGGTCGATGACGAGGTCCACGGGGTTCAGGGGGTTGATCTTCTGCGCATCGCCGCCAAGCGCCTTGATGCCGTCGCGCATCGCGGCAAGGTCCACGACCGCCGGGACACCGGTAAAGTCCTGCATGAGGACACGCGCCGGCCGGTACGCGATCTCGCGCGGGTTTTTGCCGCCCATCTTGCCCCAGTCGGAGAAGGCCTTGATGTCGTCTACCGAAACCGTGCGTCCGCCGTCCTCGAACCGCAGCATGTTTTCGAGCACCACCTTCAGCGAGGCGGGGAGCTTCGCGAAGCTGCCCAGACCCGCCGCTTCGGCCGCGGGAATAGAATAATAGGCGACGCTTTTGCCGCCGGCGCTGAGCGTCCTGCGGGTCTTTGCGGTATCCTGTCCGGTAACGATCGGCATCTAAATCTCCCTGAATGCAGAAGGCGGGTGCGGTCTTCTCCCCACGTGCCTAATGCCGCAAGGGCATCCTTCACGCAAGACCGTTGCCGGGCGTTGTATACCATTGTGCACAATGCCTCGCAAGAGGTCTTGAAGGGCTCGCGCGGCTCTCGCAAAACCTTGATTGGCAATTCCCGGCGGGCTGCTTTAGGACGGGCTGGGGACGGGCTGGGACTGGACGATGAAATCACTGATCGCGCTGGCTTTGGGCCTTGGCGTCGCAGCGGCGAGCCAAGGCGCAGCACAGGACCGCGGGAAGGCGCCCGTGGTGGTCGAGCTTTACACTTCGCAGGGCTGTTCGTCCTGTCCGCCGGCGGATGCCGTGATGGCCGGACTGGCACAGCGCCCGGACGTGATCGCGCTCGCGCTGCATGTCGATTACTGGGACTATATCGGCTGGAAGGACACTTTCGCGGATGCCGCCTATGCCAAGCGGCAGCGTGCCTATGCGCGCGTCGCCGGGGCGCGAACGGTCTATACGCCGCAGATGATCGTCGGCGGCATGGACCATCTCGTCGGCGTGCGCGAGGACGAGCTTGAGGCGTTGATCCGGCGGTTCTCGGCACGCCCGGTGCCGGTCGCGCTGACGCTCGGGCGCAAGGGGGCGACGGTCCGGATCGAGGCGCGCGCGGATATGCCGGTGCCGGGCGGGGCGGTCGTCCAGCTGGTGCGCTACACCCCGAAGGCGAGCGTCGCGATCGAGCGGGGCGAGAATGCCGGGCACCGGATCGACTACGCCAATATCGTGACCGACTGGAATGCCGTCGCCGACTGGGACGGCGCCGAGCCCCTGTCGCTTGACGTCGAGGCTCCGGGAGAGGCGCCGGTCGTGGTGATCGTGCAAAAGCCCGGACCGGGGCCGATCCTGGCGGCGGCCGTCCTGAAGTAGCGGCTCGTTCCGGCTACTTCCAGCGCCGGTGGATCCAGAACCACTGATCCAAATGCGCGCGTGCGACCCGTTCGAGGCTGTCGTTGATGGCCTGGGTCATGACATCGGGCGTGTCCGGCGGGATCGGCGCATCGACGAAGATGCTGAACGAGAGGCCGTCCGGCCCGCGGATGCCATAGACCGGGATCACCTCGGCGCCGTAGCGCAGGGCGAGGTCGGCCGCCGAGGTGGCGGTGAGAGCGGTCTTGCCGAAGAAGGTCAGCGGCGCGCCATGGGCCATGTGCTGGTCCATCAGGAGGCCAAGCATGCCGCCAGACTTCAGGAACTTGACCATCGCCGCCATGCCCTGCTTGCCGCGCGGGAAGAGCGGGGTGCCGATCCTCGAGATCGCGGCGACGTAATGGGCATTGAAAAGGCGGTTCTTCATCGGCCGGTACAGCGCGCCGACGCGGAAGCCGCGCGCGATGAGCGCGGCGCGGGCGACGTCGTAGTTGCCGAAATGGCCGGTGGCGAGGATCACCGGCTTGCCGTCGCGGTGGGCCGCCTCGAGCGCGGCCGCGCCTGGGCCGGTCAGGGGCAGGCCCCGCGCGCGGTCGAGGAAGGCCTCGCCGGAATAAAGCTCGATCATGGTGCGGCCGACATTGTCAGGTACGGCGCGGACGAGACGCTCGACCTCGGACCGGGGCATCCCCGGGAAGGTGAGCGCAAGGTTGTCGCGAATCCGTTTTCGCCAGCCGGCGAGAGGGGCGGCAAGGCGCGACACGAGCCAGCCGGCGGCGATGACCCGGGTACGGTAGGGCAGCGCGAGGGCAAGCGCCAGCACCGCGCGGAAGACGGTGTTGGTCAGCCTGTCGGACAGGCTCGGCGGCGGATCTGCGGGCTCGCGCATCGGGGTCCGGGAGTAGGGGGCGGCGCCCCGGTCAGGCCCGAGACATAGAGAGAGGCGCGCGCGATCTCAAGCGGGGCGTCGGGGAAGGGGGCGGTTTCGGGGGGCATCGAGCCCCCGCTCGACCGCCGGGACCGGGCGGCCCCGGGCCTCCGCGCCCGTCAGTCCTCGGCCGCTTCGGTGACGCGCAGCGCCAGCTCTCCGGCGCTTTCCAGGTCCCGGATCGCGACGATGAGCGCAGTCTGCGCCGCCTCGGCGTCCTTGTCGCGGACCGGGCCGCGTTCGGCCATCTCCTCGCGCAGGGATGCCGCCATGCGCTGCGACATGTTGGCGAGAATGAACTCTGCCGCGGCCGAGCCGCCCTCGTCCCGCGCGCCGGCGAGGGCGGTGACTAGCACGGCCTGGTCGACGCCGCGGATCGCCTTGGAAATGTCGCGCCCCTCGATCCGCGCGGGGATGTCGGCGAAGGTGAAGATCGACTTGCGGACACGCGCCGCGAAGCCCTCGTCGGTCTCGCCCAGCCCTTCGAGCACGTCGTCGCGCGTCGCGGCGGGCGAGAAGTTGAGGATCGCGCCGATCCTTTCGTGCGGCTCGGCCTCGAAGGCGCGGAGCGGCTGCGCTTCGAGCTGGGAAATGAGCGAGAGGCCGATCTGGCGCACCGTCTCGGGGTCGATGTTCGCGGTCCGGCTGACGGCGAAGGCGATGCGGCGGGCGCGGTCGCCGGGCAGCTTGCCGAGAAGCTCGGCCGCGCGGGCGACCGCCAGCTTGGAGAGCATGACCGCCCCCACCTCGACGCTTTCCTCGGCCAGGACCGGCAACAGCTTTTCGGTCTCGAGCGCGGCAATGCGATCCCAGGGGTCGGCCTTGACCGAAGCGCCGGCGAGGCGGCGCAGGCGGCTGGCGGCGGTGGCGGAAATCTGGCCGTCGAGCATCTTCAGCGCCGCCTCGATCCCGCCGGGAAAGCTGAGGCCGACCGAATCGAGCCGGAGCACGAATTCTTCGACGACGGCGCGGAGCGTTTCACGGTCGATGCTGCGCATGGCGCCAAGCTGCTCGGTCAGCGCGGCCTGCATGTGGTCCGGCAGGCCCTTGAGCGGCAGTTCGCTGCCCTCGGTCAGGAGGAGGCGCACGATGACGGCGGCCTTTTGTCGGCCGCTGAGCGCGGCGGCCTGGGCGGCGCGCACCAGATCCTGCCCGGGGCGGGGGGACTGTCGTGTGATGGCGCTCATCTTTCCTCCACCGCCGGTTTGATCGCGGCAAGGCTCGCAGAGCGCGGTTAAGGGCGGGTTACCCCGCCTCTTTTAGCAATCGTCAGCTGTTGACCGGAACGCATTTCATCAGCGTCGCGTCCCAGCTTTGCCCCTGCGCGCAGGAGATGTTCGCCTGGCGGTCGTGGGAGCATCCCTGCGCGAGCGCCAGCCCGGGCGCGAGGCTGGCGGCGAGGGCGAGGGCGGCGGCAAGCGTCTTGATGGGCATGGCATCCTCCTTCGTTGTTCCCGAAGGGTGCCAGCAGGGGTGCCGCCACGGCAAGTGTTTCGGTCCGCGGAGCGGCGTCTTTCACGCAAACGTGCGCGGCGGGGTCTCAGGCGCCGAAAACGCGGGCGAAGATCTTGTCGACATGCTTGGTGTGATAGCCGAGGTCGAACTTCTCCTCGATCTCGGCCGGCGAAAGCGCCGCCGTCACCTCGGCGTCGGCCAGAAGCTCGGTCTTGAAATCGGCGCCTTTCTCCCAGACCTTCATCGCGTTCCGCTGCACGAGGCGATAGGCATCCTCGCGGCTGACCCCGGCCTGCGTCAGCGCGAGAAGGACCCGCTGGCTCATCACCAGGCCTTTGAACTTGTTCATGTTCTTCAGCATGTTGTCGGGATAGACGACGAGCTTCTCGATCACGCCGGCAAGCCGGTTCAGCGCGAAGTCGAGCGTGATGGTCGCATCGGGCGCGATGCCGCGCTCGACCGAGGAATGGGAGATGTCGCGCTCGTGCCAGAGCGCGACATTCTCCATCGCCGGGACGACCGCCATGCGGACAAGGCGGGCAAGGCCGGTGAGGTTTTCCGTCAGCACAGGGTTGCGCTTGTGCGGCATCGCCGAGGAGCCCTTCTGGCCGGGCGAGAAATACTCCTCGGCCTCCAGAACCTCGGTGCGCTGCATGTGGCGGATCTCGATGGCGATGTTCTCGATCGAGGAGGCGATGACGCCGAGGGTCGCGAAGAACATGGCGTGGCGGTCGCGCGGAATCACCTGGGTGCTGATCGGCTCGGGCCTGAGGCCCATCTTCTCGCAGACATGCGCCTCGACCTCGGGGTCGATATTAGCGAAGGTGCCGACCGCGCCCGAGATCGCGCCGGTCGCGATCTCCCATTTCGCCTTCTCGAGCCGGTTCTTGTTCCGGTCCATTTCCGCGTAAAAGCGCGCGAAGGTCAGGCCCATGGTCGTCGGTTCGGCATGGATGCCGTGGCTGCGGCCGATGCGAATGGTGTCCTTGTGCTCGTAGGCCCGCTTCCTCAGCGCGGCGAGGACCTTGTCCATGTCGGCCAGAAGGATGTCGGCGGCGCGGACGAGCTGGACGTTGAGCGTCGTGTCGAGCACGTCGGAGGAGGTCATGCCCTGGTGCACGAACCGCGCTTCCTCCGCCCCGATATGCTCGGCGAGGTGGGTGAGAAAGGCGATCACGTCATGCTTCGTCACCGCCTCGATCTCGTCGATGCGGGCGACGTCGAACTCCACGTCCTTCGCGCGCCAGACGGCCTCGGCATTCGCCTTCGGGATGACGCCCAGCGCGGCCTGCGCGTCGCAGGCGTGGGCCTCGATCTCGTACCAGAT